>NZ_JBEGIB010000013.1:0-70809 GCF_040676495.1 Bacillus sp. LBA3-1-1.1 | reverse complement strand
ACTTCTATTATACTAATACACTTGATAAAAATACGATTAATGCTGTTAATACTACCGCCCCACTTGCTGATCCTACGAAGTCACCTTTTGTTACGTTTAATACTTGCTCGTTGTTCATAATTTTCATTCTCCCTTCTCCTATTTTTGTTACAAAACTTCTATTATACTAATACACTTGATAAAAATACGATTAATGCTGTTAATACTACTGCTCCGCTTGCTGATCCTACGAAATCACCTTTTGTTACATTTAATACTTGCTCGTTGTTCATAATTTTCATTCTCCCTTCTCTTATTTTGTTATAAAACTTCTATTATACTAATACGCTTGATAGAAATACGATTAATGCTGTTAATACTACTGCTCCGCTTGCTGATCCTAAGAAGTCACCTTTTGTTACGTTTAATACTTGCTCGTTGTTCATATCATTCATTCTCCTTTTTATAAGTTATCTATATGTAATTTATAAGAAATGATTAGTTCATAGTTTTTATGTTGTCGTTACATTAAAATTAATTACGTAACGTTTGTAACATTAATGTAACATAACTATTATTACGTTGCAATATGATTACGTAAATTTTATTACATTTTTTTTACGTTTTTTTATGAACACCCTTAAAAACCCTATTTTAATGCATTTTCTACTAAGTTCATGTTTGTAACATTCATGTAATATTACAGTCATAAAACGAAATATAATTATATCCCTCTCTACTTTTGTTACAAATCAAGGTGAATCTTCAATAAGTAAGGTTGAATATATCAGGTTTTCACTGGCTGCTAATGTAGGATAAAATACTATTTTTCCAAGATAAGTTTATATGTTTCCTCTATATAACTATGTATAATAAAAACAAAGAGGTGGTCATTTTGAAATTAATCGCACTAGATATGGATGGTACACTACTATCATCTAATCTTGAAATCTCCAAAGAAAACTTACAAGCTATCCAAACCGCAAAAGAAGCTGGTCATATTGTAATGATTTGTTCTGGCCGCGCGAAAGAGGACGCTTTAAAATTATTGGAAGAATATAAACTATCTCTTCCAGTTGGAGCAAGCAATGGGGCAATTGTTTATGTGGATGGAAAAGTAATTAACTCGCGTTGTTTACAAAATGATAAAGTATACAAGCTTGCAAAGTTACTAGAATCTGAAGGTTTTCCATATAAGTTGTACACAAATAAAGGAGTTTACTCTCCTTATACATGGCAAGATCAGGTTATGCAGGCATTCGAAGAAAACAAGCATACACTAGATGTTACACTTGAGGAACTTGAAAGAATTACAGAAAAACAAAAGAAATCAAACTTAATTACTGATTTCCAAAAAATCGAAGATGTTGTAAATAATCCAGAATTAGAAATATCTAAATTCTTTATTTTGACATTTAATGCTGCTCATCGTTCGCAGCTATTGCAAACTTTACAAGAAGATACGGATATTTCAGTTACCGCATCAGCTCCTACTAATGTAGAAATTATGGATAAGCATGGTCATAAAGGGAACGGCCTACAAGAAATGGCAGCTTATTTCAATATACCAATTGAAGATACTGTTGCAATCGGTGACAACTTTAATGATGTGCCAATGCTACAAGTAGCCGGCTTATCAGTTGCAATGGGAAATGCTGAAGAAGATGTAAAAAAACTATGTGACGTTGTAACATTAACAAACAATGAACATGGTGTTGCTCATGCAATCGAGCAATTTGTATTGAAACAAACTTCATCAAGTAAATAAAAAAAAGGACTCTTTCATATTTTGAAAGAGTCCTTTTCTTTTACACATGATGACAAGCAACAAAATGATCTTCACCAACATTACGAAATTCTGGCACAGTCGTTTTACAAACATCTGTAGCAAATGGGCAACGTGTATGAAAACGGCAACCTGATGGTGGATTTGCCGGACTTGGAATATCCCCTTCTAGAATAATCCGTTCTCGCTTAACTGTTGGATCCGGTATTGGCACTGCTGATAACAATGCTTTTGTATATGGATGAAGCGGATTCGCAAATAACTCATCACGTGGTGCTGTTTCCACAATAGTTCCTAAATACATAATTCCAATTTTCGTACATAAGTGCTCCACAACACTTAAATCATGTGAAATGAATAAATAGGATAATCCCTTTTTCTCCTGTAATTCACTAAACAAATTAATGATTTGCGCTTGAATAGATACATCTAATGCCGCAACAGGCTCATCAGCTACAATAAATTCTGGATCTAATACCATCGCCCTTGCAATAACGATACGTTGACGTTGCCCACCGGAAAACTCATGAGGGTACCGGTCAATATGATACGGCGCTAAACCACATAACTCCAATACTTCTATCACCTTTTCACGGACATTTTCTTTCGTCGCTAGTCCGTGAGCCAACATTGGCTCACCAAGCGCTTCTCCAATTCTCATTCTAGGATTTAATGAACTAAATGGATCTTGGAACACGAGCTGCATATTAGGACGGTGCTTTCTCAATTCCTCCTTGGATAAGGAATGAACATCGTGCCCTTTAAACTTTACTTCCCCCTCCGTTTTTTGGACGAGACGTAAAATTGTTTTTCCTATAGTTGTTTTTCCACTTCCTGATTCTCCAACGAGGCCGAACACTTCACCTTTATTAATAGTAAAACTTACTCCATCAACTGCCTTTACATGTCCAATCGTTCTACTAAATATGCCGCCTTTAATTGGAAAATACGTCTTTAAGTTTTTCACTTCTAATAATGGTTCACTCATTATTCCGCACGCTCCTCATATAACCAGCAAGCTACTTTATGGTTCTCATCATGTACATTCAGATTTGGTGCTTCTTCTTTACATATTTCCATGCAATGTTCACAGCGGCCACTAAAGTAGCAAAGCTCATCTAAGCCAACTAAATTTGGAACTTGCCCTGGAATAGAATAAAGTTTATCTGTTCGTTTCCCCATTACTGGTTTTGATTTTAGCAGCCCTTGCGTATATGGATGTTTCGGATTTTGAAATATCTCTAGTACCGGTGCCTCTTCAATAACTTTTCCACCATACATAACGACAACATAATCGGCCATTTCCGCTACAACACCTAGATCATGTGTAATTAATAAAATCGATGTTTTAAATTCCTCTTTTACTTGTCTTAGTAAATCTAATATTTGCGCTTGAATCGTAACGTCAAGAGCTGTTGTCGGTTCATCTGCAATTAATAACTTTGGATTACAACTAAGTGCAACAGCAATCATAATACGTTGTAACATGCCACCGCTTAGTTCGTGCGGATAAGAATGGACAATTTCATCAGCACGAGCAATACCAACTTTACGAATTAATTCAATTGCTTTTTTGTATGCTTCGTTTTTGCTAAGTAGTTCATGCTCTCTTAACGTCTCAACAATTTGCTCCCCAACGGTGAAGACTGGATTCAGCGATGTCATCGGTTCTTGGAAAATCATCGCGATATCATTTCCTCTTAAACTACGAAGTTCTTTCTCCTTCATTCCTAAAAGACTTTTTCCTTCATAAAGAATATCGCCACCAACGATGCCGCCAGATTCAGCAATAAGTCCCATAATAGATAAGGCCGTTACACTTTTCCCACAACCTGATTCACCTACTACACAAACTGTTTCACCTTCTCGAACTGAAAAGCTAACATGATTGACAGCCTTTACTGTACCTTCTTCTGTCTGAAAGTGTGTTTGTAAATCCTTTAGCTCTACTACTGCTTTACTCATGCTTCCTCACCTACCGCTTCATCTTTGGATCTAATGCATCACGAAGTGCATCGCCAAGTATATTAATTGATACAACTGTTATAAAGATTGCAAAACCAGGCGGTATCCATAACCACGGACGCTTTTGGAAATCGATTAATGAGTTTGCTGCACTAATCATATTTCCCCACGATGGTGTAGGCGGGACAACGCCAAGACCTAAGTAACTTAGTGCAGACTCTCCTAAAATAGAACCCGCAACACCTAATGTTGATACAACAATTAATATCGGCAGAACATTCGGTATTAAATGATATACTATTTTCCGGTAATCGTTTATCCCAAGCACATCAGCAGCTTGCATAAACGATTGTTCTCGTAGCGATAAAATTTGACCTCGTACGAGGCGTGCAAGTCCTGGCCAACCTACTAAACTTAAAATGATCATAATGACATAAAGACGATAATCAGATGGTACTTTCCATTCTGATAAAATAGCTCCCATTATAATAAGCAATGGTAATCCTGGCATCGACATTAAAATATCAGCAAGACGCATTATAATATTGTCGACGATGCCACGATAAAAACCTGCAATCGCTCCTAATAAAGCACCTAGTATAACGGATAACACCATTGAAGCTAAACCTATTGTTAATGAAATCCGTCCGGCTTGCATAAGCCTCGTTAAAATATCCCTTCCTAATTGATCTGTACCAAGCCAATGAGAAAAACTAGGTGGTTTGTTAATTAACGTAACTTGTATTTTCCCTGATGCATACGGCGAAAAGAATGGACCGATAAAACAAAATAAAAACATAAAAACTAATGCGTAAAATCCTATAAGTGCCATTTTATTTTTCTTTATCCTTTTAAAAGCTTGCCTCCATGGCGATGATTCATTCCGTCTTTTCTTCTTTGCTTTTTTCTCTGTAATTGCTGTAACAGTTTCCATCTCTTTCCCCCCTTACTTCAACCGAATACGTGGATCAACAACTGCATATACAACATCCGCAAAAAAGTTTGAAACAATTGTCAAACAAGAAAGAAACATTGTAAATGCCATTAATACCGTATAATCACGAAAATTAAGTGCTTCTAATTGAATATTACCGATACCTGGCCAATTGAAAATTTGTTCTATAATAATTGCTCCTGAAAACAATCCTGGTAATTCAAATGCAAGCAATGTAATAGCCGGCAAAATTGCATTTTTTAGTGCATGTTTATAAATAACAGTCTTCTCCTTTAAACCTTTTGCTCTAGCCGTTCGAATGTAATCTTGCCGTACAACTTCTAACATACTCGTTCTAAAATAACGAGTTAATGAGCCAACTCCAAGAAGAGTCAAAATAAACACGGGTAAAACCATATGCTTTGCAACTTCTATTACGTAAGCAAGCCCAGTCGAATTACTCCCAACATCAATCATCCCGCCTATCGGTAATAGCTTAAAGTCAACCGCAAACACTTTAATTAAAAACAAACCGATAAAGAATGAAGGGAATGACATCGCTGCAAAAACACCGATTGTTACAAGCTTATCGAATAAAGAATGTTGCTTTGTCGCTGAAAATACACCAATAATAAGTGCAATTAGCCAAATAAAGAACAACGCAATAACTGCGACAATAAACGAATTCCACATAAATTTATTTAATAATGACGTTACAGGTTCTTGATATTGAAGAGAAAAACCAAAATCCCCCTGTAATGCATTACCGAGCCAGTGAAAATATCGCTCAACAATTGG
This sequence comes from Bacillus sp. LBA3-1-1.1, assembly GCF_040676495.1. NCBI lineage: Bacteria > Bacillati > Bacillota > Bacilli > Caryophanales > Bacillaceae > Bacillus > Bacillus sp. LBA3-1-1.1. The sequence continues at coordinate 65,347 of NZ_JBEGIB010000013.1, read as the reverse complement.
TTTATTTAAACCATATAACTCTCTAAGTTCTTCAGCTCTTTGCGGTGTAATCTTTGGATTTGAATCAATATAGTCACCGGGAAGAAGCGCGAATAAAAAAAAGATAATAACTGACGTACCCAACAGTGTAGGAATCATTTGTAACAACCTACGAATGATATATGTTTTCACCCTTTTTCTCTCCAATCTTATGCTTAAAATAGAAGAACATTTTTTCAAAGCGGCACACTACTTGCCGAGTGAAAAAATGTCTTCTACTTATACATTCTTATCCTTATTTTTCAATAGATAATACTGGTAAGTTTGCACTAATACTATTGTATTTTTCAGGGTCAATTCCTTTTATATTCCCGTTGTATCCTGTAATTGTTCTACGGTAGTTTAATAGAATTACTGGTGGATCATCACTTAATTCTTTATACAGTTCTTTATAGATTGGTTTACGTTTTTCAATATCTACCGTTTCAATACCTTTTTGAATTAACTCATCTACTTTTGCATTTTTATAACCAAGACTCTCCTCATTGACACCCGACAAATATTCACCAGCTGTTTCACTCGGATCACTTGTAATTGGTGTCGAAACAGAAGCTAAATCATAATCACCTTTGTTTACCTTCGAAAGCATAGTATTAAAGTCCATAAATTCAGGGTTAAATTCTACACCTATTTCTTTATAATTCTCTTTTGCAATCGGAATTAATAAATCGCTATCTTTAGCCGAACTTGGGCCGAAATAAGAAAGCTTTAATTTTTGACCATCTTTTTCACGAATTCCATCCGAACCAATTTTCCATCCTGCTTCATCTAATAATTTTTTCGCTTTTTCTTTGTCGTATTCATATTTATTAACTCCTTCTTCCGTATAAGCCCAAGAAGTTGGATGAATTGGTACATTAGCTACCGTACCGTATCCTTTCAATGCTGTATCAACATATTTTTTACGATCTAATCCGTAAATAAGTGCTTGACGAACCTTTTTATTCTTTAAGTACGGCTTATTATTATTCATATAAATATAGCTAAATGACGCTGCTGTTTCGATTTGAATGTTCGCAAATTGTAAACCTTTCGCCTGTTCAAGAATTTCATCACCAGTACCTAAGCCAGTGTAATCAACTTCACCTGTTTGGAACAATTGAAGCTTTGTATCACCAGCAGTGATTTTATAAATGAAGTTTGGGATTTTCGGTTTACCTGCATAATAATTTTCATTTGCTACAAATCGAACTTCTTGACCTGGAATATACTTTTCAAATTTATATGGGCCCGCAGCTATCGGTTTTCCATATAACTCTTTTAAATAATCTAAACTTGTATTCTGTTTATAGCCTTTTCCATAATAAGCTTTTGATAGCACTGGTCCACCTAAAGCAGTTAGTGTCTGCGAATTAACTTTTTCAGTCGTAATTTTAATTGTCTGTGGATCAACGACCTGAATTCCTTCAATTGAAGTTGCCTTTCCTTCTTTATAGTCTTTACCGCCTTTAACCGCGTATTGGGAAATGTCTATTTCACCTTCATACGCCTTATCATGTAAAAGCGTCAATGTGAACGCTACATCATCTGCTGTTAATGGCGAACCATCACTAAATTTTAAATCTTTACGTAAATGGAATGTATATGTTAACTGATCAGAAGAAACATCCCACTTCTCAGCTAATTCAGGGGTTGGCTTTCCTTGTTTATCTGTCGATACAAGAGATGCAAAAATAACAGAAGTTACGTTTCCATCCCAGCCATTTTGCTGAAAGTATGGTAAAAAGACACCACCAGGTTTACTAATCCCCACAACTAACGTGTCTTTTCGATCCTTTGCTTTATCGGGTACTTTCGTCTTATCTGTAGCCGCAATCTTTTCGATTTTTATATTTTTTAAATCTTGCTGTTTAACTGGTTCTGTAGAAGCTGTATCCTCCTGTCCCCCACAAGCAGATAACACAAGCGAACTACTCAGCAATACTGAAAATACACCAGCCCATTTTTTTGTCTTTTTCTTCATTGTCCCCACCCTAACTTTTTTTTAATAATTACACCTTATGAACTGCTTGCCTTATGTATGCCTCCCACAGCAACATTTTATAGCCAATCGGAAAAGTCGGTTTTAATTATAAAAAAATAGTTGTTTTTGAGGGGTAACAATCTTATTCCGACCTTTCCGGTAGACTTTATGGTTATTAGCTTATATCTTCCAGTATATTTTGTCAATTATTTCTATATAAATATTTCGAGAATTCTCCAAAAATTATTGAGCAATATTCAATTTAGGTAAACTTAACAAAATACCATTATAGTTATCTTCTTGTAATCCTTGAATTCGTGCATTATGTGCAGACACGACTTTACTATTGTTTAAGAAAATAACAGGTGGATCTTCACTTAACTCTTGATATAGTTTTTTATAGATTTCTTTTCGTTTTTCAATATCCAATGTTTCTAATGCCTGCTTAGCTAATTCATCTACTTTCGGATTATGATATCCATCATAATTACGCTTACTTGTCGAAACAAACTCCTCAATTGTTCCGCTTGGATCATCAATCATCGGTGTGGAGACCATCGCTAAATCATAATCTCCTTTAATTACCTTGGAAATCATCGTATTAAAGTCCATGTATTCAGGATTGAAATCTACCCCAATCTTTTTGTAATCCTCTTTCATAACGTGGATCATCACATCATTGATTTTACTTGCAGAAGAAGCAAAATAACTTACCTTCAATTTTTGGCCATCTTTTTCACGAATACCATCTGACCCAGCCTTCCACCCTGCTTCATCAAGTAATTTCTTCGCTTTTTCTAAATTATATTCGTATTTATTGATTCCTTCTTCCGTATACGCCCACGAAACTGGTGTAATTGGCACATTAACAAGTGAAGCATAACCTTGGAAATACGTATCAATTACTTTTTGGCGCTCTAATCCGTAAATAAACGCTTGGCGTACACGTTTATCTTTAAAGTATGACTTCTTATAATTCATTTTAATATAGCCGTAAGAACTTCCTGTATACACATTAATATTAGCGAAACCTAGATCTTTTAATTGCTCAATCGTTTCCGTATTTGTCGTGAAGCCATCATAATCTACTTCTCCCGCTTGAAATTGTTGCAAATTCGTATCACCTTTTGTAATTTTATAAATAAAGTGCTCAATCTTCGGTTTACCTTCAAAATAATTTTCATTTGCTACAAAACGAACTTCTTGACCTGGAATATATTTATCTAGTTTATAGGCTCCTGCCCCCATCGGTTTTCCGTATAACTCTTTTAAATACTCTAAATTTCCTTGCTTATATTCTTTACCGTAATAAGCTTTTGATATAACTTCTCCACCAATTAACGATAATGTTTGGGCATTTACCTTCTCAGTTGTAATCGTAATTGTTTTCGGATCGATGACTTGAATCCCCTCAATAGATGTAGCCTTTCCTTCTTTATATGCTTGCCCACCCTTTATTGCTGTTTGGCTTATGTCCGTTGCACCACTATAAGTTGGATCATGCAGTAACGTTAATGTAAATGCTACATCATCCGCTGTTAACGGCGAACCATCACTAAACTTTACATCATCTTTCAAATGGAACGTATATGTAAGCTGATTCTCCGAAATATCCCACTTCTTCGCTAGAATCGGGATTGGTTTTCCTTCCTTATCCAGCCCAACAAGAGGAGCAAAGATAGCTTGCGTTATATTGCCATCCCACCCATTCTCCATAAAATGCGGAAGGAATATCCCGCCAGGGCTCGGCATTCCAATTACAAAAGTATCTTTTCTTTCCTTTGCCTTTGCTGGACTTTTTGCTTTGTCACTCGCCTTAATAAACTCATCTTTTACTTTTGGCATCTTTGCTGTTTCATTTGTACTTTTCTCTTCTTGAGCGCATCCTGCTAATAAAACCGATGTACTAAGGAATGTAGCAAGTAACCCTTTCAAAGCCTTTCGCATAATTCTCACCCTTACTTTCCTGTTTTTTAATTAAGAGGGAACGTAACGCTCCTTTCTGTAACTATCTTTATTTTTCCTATAAAAATAGTATGAATTGATTTCAAGATTATTCCTTTTCAATAGGTATGTCAATCCTTACTAATTGTTTTCTCTCAAAAAAACAAAAAACACCTTCTATTACCTAATAGCCCCACATAGAATAATAACAACCAACTACCAAAAAGGGGGCGAAAACATGGACAACCTATTCCAATATGTCCTGCACTATATATTATTAACAATTATGATAGTCGGGGCACTATTACTATTCCCGTTCTTCCCAAAGTTCGTCCTCTTTTTAGCTTTTTTTATTATGCTCGGGATCGCTGTTATAATTTCAACAAGGGAAGATACTCCAAAAAAAGAAAGCAGAGTTCAGCGCGTAAGGCTGTAACTCTGCTTCTTTTTTTACTTTCAACCATGAGTCTCTGTCACGCATACTTATGTCTCGGGAAATAATTAGCCTACACTTCTGTAATTACTATTATTGAAAAAGCTTTTGATAACATTTATTTTTCTCTTTACCAGTTCTTCAATTTCGATATGGAATTTTTGCTGGATGAAAATTGCGTAACATAAATTTATCAAAATTACTGTTTCACGTGAAACACATTTTTTATTTATCTCTTACGTAAAATATTATTATAAAGTTAAACTTTAATCAGTGGGGGTTTTGTTCATCCCCCACCAATCGGGCGTTTACGGGCAGCAGGATAAAAAGGAAAGCTAATCCCTTCAGCAAAACTGAAAGGAATTAGCTTTCTACTTTTTACTCCACAATATTCTCTAACTCATTATATAACTCCGCTCGCAAAAACTCTTTTTTCGTTTTTTCTTCATACAATTGTTCAAGCATTTCAACATCAACCACATGTTCCATTTTACATTCGAGTGCATATATATCTTCTTCTATATGCATTAACTCGTTTTCAACTTCCTCTAAATTCCTAGACTCCTTCTTTTTTATAGGCATTACTTTCAACACTTTATTCCCTTGCTGTTGCTGCTTCTGTTTTGCTACTTGTTTCTCAATTCTTTCTTCCCACTTTTGACGAGCCCATGCATAGTTTCCTGCAAACTCAAATAATTTGTGTTCATCAATCCAATATGTCTTTTCAAACAATTTATTTAAGAAATAACGATCATGTGAAACAGCTAAAATCGTCCCATTATATTGTTCAAGGGCTTCCTCTAAAACTTCCCTTGATTCAATATCAAGATGATTCGTCGGCTCATCTAAAATAAGAAAGTTAACATCTTGATACATAAGTTGCGCGAGCCTTAACCTCATTTTTTCTCCGCCGCTCAGTTGCGTTACTTTCTTAAAAACAGCTGGACCATAAAATAAAAAGCGAGCTAATATATGTCTTGCCTCTCCCTCTGTTACAGCCACACAATCTCTGAAAGCTTCCAATACATTGTTCTTCATATTCCCATACGCATGTTGCGATAAATAACCGATTTTCACACTACTACCAATCCGAATTTCTCCAGCATCTTGCTTCATTTCTTCTAATAGTAATTTTAATAACGTAGTCTTTCCTGTACCATTACGTCCAACGATAGCTGCGCGCTCCTGAAAACGAATATGCAAATTTGCCTTCTCGAATAAAGGTCTGTCGGCAAATCCTTTACTCACTTCTTTCATTACAACAACATCTTTCCCGCTTCTCTCTTGCCCTTCAAACTGAAGTCCCATCTGTTTTCTATCCAAAACGGGTCTCTTTAGTTTCTCTATACGCTCTAATGCACGTTCCATATTTCTCGCTCTCTTGTGCAATCCTTCATTCGGCGGATTCGCCTGATTTGCCCATTCACGTAGACGCTTAATTGCTTCTTTCATTTTCTTTATTTTCTTTTGCTGTTCTTGATACGCTTGAAATTCTTGAAGCAACCGTTCTTCCTTTTCCTCAACAAACTGGGAATAGTTCGTATGATATACGTGAATTTCTCCATCTTCTAAATCAAAAATTTTCGTTACAACTTCATCAAGGAAATAGCGATCATGCGAAATGACCATAACTGTTCCTGTATATTCTTTTAGAAATTGCTCTAACCACTCTACGGCAAATAAATCTAGATGATTGGTTGGTTCATCTAATAGAAGTAAATCCGGTTTCTGCAATAGCATGTACGCAAGACTTACTTTTGTTTGTTCTCCACCACTTAACTCCATAAATGATCGTGGAAACAGTTCCGTCACCTGTAGACCATTTGCTACCTTCATAATATTCGCTTCTATTTCATAGCCACCGAGAAACGCGTACCTTTCTTGAATTACTCCGTATCTCTCCATCAATTTTTGTAAAGCAGATGCTTCCTGTTCTTCCGCCATATTTTTTTCTAAAGCATGCATTTCTATCTCCAACTCTTTTTCCTTTTTAAAAGCGGAGCTTAATACATCATATACATTCATTTCATTATTGAATTTTGGAATTTGTGCTACATGACCGATGCATGTACCTTTCTTCATATGAATGGCTCCCGCATCCAAACTCTCCATTCCTGTTAGAAGCTGAAAGATAGTTGTCTTCCCACTACCGTTACGACCAACTAATCCAATACGTTCACCATTCTTTATTTCAAGCGATATATTTTCAAATACGATGTTTCCACCAAAAGATTTCGTTACATTATTTACACTACAAATTGTCATTTTCCGTACTCCTCTCAATATAAAAAACCATGGGAAAGAAACATTCCCCATGGTTTTTGGCATAGAAAAAGGAAGCCAAATAGCTCCCTTTTCACACGTTTATCAAAAATGGATGAAGAGACTTCTATCGTTCAATAGCTACTATGCAATTGTTAAAAAAGGGCATACGTATCCCGTTAACAACTACATCATGAAAAATCGCACGACAAAAATAGATATAATCTAAAAATTTGGCACGTGCAGCTAAAGAACGTTTCATCTCATTCACCCCTTTCGTACGGAATTTAATACTACTTCTTTATTATACTTTCCCATTTCATGTTTGAATAGTCATTTTTCTGAAAATAATGAAGATAGACTAAACATTTCAATAAGTGACATCAAATCTTACAAAACTGTTATGTTCACGTAATGGAAAGCGATAGTACGAAAAGATGCCTCCCTATACAATAAAGGTACAAACAAGAGAGACAAAAACAAGGAGGAAAACAATCATGATGAAAGAAATCGTAAAAGCAATCTTTGAGGTATTAGTGAACGGACAAGCAGTTGTAAAAGAACTAAACGAACTATAAAAAGGAGTGAAGGAATATGATGAACATGGTGAAAATGATTTTACACGCTTTAGTCGACGCAAAAGCAGTTAGCCAAGAATTAAACCAACAATAAAAAGGGGTATATGAATATGAAGAAAGCCATTATTGTAATCGCAAGTACGGCAATTGCCTTATACACAATAAAAAATAGAAAAAAGAAACAAAATGCAAATGCTCTATATTATCCATACACACTATTGAAGAAAAAATAAAAGACAAGGTACCCTATTGTAATGAGGATATCTTGTCTTTTATTTTTCCCTATTCCCTTTAAAGGATTTCCTCCTCCTTTTCCCGAATGTATTAAGCGGGATTTTTACACATATTTTAAAGGGGCATATATACAAATGGATACACAACAACTATATTTTTTAAACGATATCGGTAAACAAAAACCAGAAAGCATTCGGAACAGAAGCGCTGCATGTCCTTTTTGTGACAGAGAAAATTTAACGGATATTTTAGCAGCTGAGGGCTCTATTATTTGGTTAAAAAATAAATTCCCTACATTAAAAGATACCTTTCAAACAGTGCTAATCGAAACAGATAATTGTGAAGATCATATCGGAACATATACAGAAGAACATATGAGAAAACTAATTCGTTTCTCTATTCACCATTGGTTAAACTTACAGAATAACGAGGAATTTGCATCTGTGATTTTATATAAAAATCATGGTCCGTTTTCAGGTGGCAGTTTGCACCATGCACACATGCAAATTATCGGAATGAAATATGTAGACTATCTCGAAAACGTAGAAAAGGAAAATTTCCAAGGAGTAATTGTACAAAAAAACGAACGTATTGAACTCAATATTTCCGAGCGTCCTATTATTGGCTTTACTGAATTTAACATAGTCATTGAAGATATTGCATTTATAGATGAAATGGCAAATTATATTCAGCAAACTGTACGTTACATACTGACAGATTTCCATAAAGGATGTAGTAGTTATAACTTATTCTTCTATCATCTAAATGGAAAAATCATTTGTAAAGTTGTTCCTAGGTTTGTCGTTTCACCATTGTATGTAGGATATAAAATACCACAAGTTTCTACAAAACTAGAAGAGGTGAAAATACAACTAGCGCAGTATTTCATGAAACAAGAAGACAAAATTATTCATAAAAAAATAGAGTAGGTGTCGAAAACCTACTCTTTTATTACGCCTTTATTCCGATAATATACATCTTCTAATCCAACGTTATACTTCATATTGTTATCCGTCCACTCTGGCCCTAGATTCCCTGGCCATCCTGATGTATTTGCTATATATTTCAGTAATGCAAAATCAGTCAAACCCTTTTGCACCCCACGCTTATATCCTTTCAGTAAGTGCGGCATTGCAATTTGCGCATTTGTACGCGGATCTTTCAACTCTTCATCAGTTAAATTATCCGGTGCAAGCCCACCACCGCGGTGCAATTGAAACAATCCGAATGAAGTTCCGTTATCTCCAACACTTCTTGGATTTAACCTACTTTCATGTTCGGCAATTGTAAGAGGTATCCATTCTGGAAGGTTTACTTTCTTTGCTTCCTCTATAATAATTTGTTTCATCTGTTTTGCTTCCTCTGAATTAACATAGCTTGTCTCATTTATTAGTTTATCCATTCCTTCAGACTTCTCTTGGAAATATAAATACACTCCAAGAACAACTAAAAATCCTACAAAGAATTTCTTCACTACCTCTACCTCTTTCTCCGCTGAAATTTGTCCCCTTTCAGCTTTCCCTTTACAATTACCTACATTCTATCGTTCTCTTACTCTTCCATCATAGCAAATTACTATACATATTATCATCATGCTTTAGACCGATTTTGTGAAAAAACAGTTGGTAAATACGTGCAAAAATGTAACTTACATGGACTATAACTTATTTATTGTATATAATTGTAAATTGAATTCTACATATAGAATAGGAGCACACAAAATGAAAAAATGCCTAATACTCTTGTTCAGCATTTTACTACTCATACCTGTACACACATCCGCACAAACATCATCAAAACCAAAGGTACTTATTTTATATAGTACAGAAAATAATACAGTTACAAACAATGTACAAATCCTTAATACTCAGTTAGGGCACTTTACAAAAGATATAACAGTAAAAAGTTTAAAAGAGATAAATGAAATTACTAACTCATCTTCTTATACACATATCGTTTATATAGGAGAGAAAAAAGAAGATCTTTCTACTGAAGTAAAACAATTTCTGGAAAGCTTCTCAGGTCCAGTATTAGTTTTAGGTCAAAATGTTGAGCAATTATCTAATCGTTTTTCGTTCATTACCTCAGATGAAACTGATATACGAACTCATACTATAGAATATCCGACACACAAATTAAAAAATGAATTACAAGAAGAACGCTTAATGAAGAAAATTGAAGCAAAAGGAACAACTCTTGCTTATGCCTTGAGTGCCGATGGAAACCATCCGTTAATCGTTCACCAAGGAACATCATATTACGTTGCAACTCCAAACCTTTTCGATTGGATGTCTCATTACGTCGGTGAAATGCTATTTTCTTACTTTGAACAAAAGCCGATGACAAATAAAACTTCAGCTTATTTACGTCTTGAAGACGTTCATCCAGCTGTAAATGTAAAGCAATTAAAAGAAATTGCTGAATTACTAAAAGAGAAAAACCTTCCTTATATGATTACTGTTATCCCTGTTTACAAAGATCCCGACACAGGAAAAACAGTACATTTAAAGGATAACTCTGAATTAGTCGATGTTTTACGCTTTATGCAAGATAACGGCGGTTCTATCGTTATGCATGGTTACACCCATCAGTTTTATGATAGTGAAACTGGCGAAGGTTTTGAGTTTTGGGATGTAAAAACAGATCAACCAATTCGCCAACCAAACCATGAAAAACCCAAGACAAAAGAAGATTTTCAGTCTACAGAAGACTATAATAAATACGTAGAAAACGGAAAAGCCTTCGAAGAAAAATATACGAAAGATCATATTGAAAAAGGGATTACAGAGCTTGTAGAAGCGAAATTATATCCAGTTGCCTTTGAGGCTCCGCACTATACAATGTCTCAAAAAGGATATGAAATACTATCACAATATTTTTCAACTTATGTAGGACAACTACAACTAAACGATACAACTTGGAAATCAATGCACTCACCGGCTTATATAAGTACACCGTCATTTTTACATGGGATGAAATTAATTCCTGAAACTGTTGGCTTTATTGAAGAAGATAAACCACAAGCTATAGCAAAAATGAAAGAACGTGCTGTATCTATCGAAAAATTATCCGATGGAATTATCGGTGCATTTTATCACCCTTACTTAGGTGTTACACCATTAAAAGAAGTATTAAAAGAACTGGAAAGCATTCCAAACATAGAGTGGATTGATTTACAAAAAGAAACGAATGAAGTAAAAATGAAAGATATTTATATTACTACTAATAAAGACGGCATTCACGTTGAAAAACCAACAAGTGCGAATGACATAATTGATTATATAAAACAATATGGGTTCTTCCTTATAATTGGGTTCATTATAATTGTCTTTCTTTTATTATTAAGACGTGCGAAAAAATTAGAATCCTAATATAAAACCACCAAGCAAAATGCTTGGTGGTTTTTTTAACTTAAACCAAAACGTGGCATGTTATTAATAACCCATTGATTATTTTCATAAATAAATTCAACTTCTACCTTTTCCGTTACATTATCATAGTCATTATACGTTTCTACCTGCGCTTTTATTTTTCCATCCTTTAACTCGGCAGAAATAATTTTTGTAAATTTAGTTCCTGCTCTTGACCCTGGATCTCCAATAACATAGTGCATTTTTCCATTTAACTCTTTAATATACTTACTCTTCATATACTCTGCTATAAATGATTTTGAGAAGTACGTAGATAGCGTAATCTCTAAAGTATCCTTCGTATTATAAATAGGATTCACTAATTCCCCGTATGAAAAATCCTCTACTCGTTTTGGGTTTCCTGTTAGTGCGGCCATTTGAATATTGGTAAGTTCCTTCTGTGCATTCCATACTTTCTGTAACATAGCGTCATCTGCTAGCTTCTTATCTTGTACTTCATTTGATTTCTTTGTATCTAGATTCAAAATAGTTCCATTATCTGTATAGAGATACATATCTCCTGCTACAAAATATAAATAGGATTTAGTTGGCTCTATTGCTTTATTATAAATTACCTTTTCATTTCCACCATTAATTTTCTTCTTATACACTCCATCATTTTTCAAGTAATAAAAAGTATCACCTTTCACATTCATCTGCAAGGCGTCCTTTACCAATAACTTTTCATTATTTTGTTGAGTGTCTATCTCATATATACCATGCTCAGCTTGATTTACTTCAAAAGGTAACGAAAAATCAACAACGGCATATAATTTTTCATTATTATAAGTCGCACTAGATATTGTTGCATAACTTTCTTTTGACCAAGTTTGATTGTCTTTTGTCACTTGTGTTCCACGATTTTTATTCCAATGTAGAATACTATCGTCTATCGTTCGAGACCAGCCAGAGTTTTTAAATGTAGCTTCCTCTTCTTGCCCTGTTTTCAAATCCATTTTTACAATCCCTACAATATCAAAACCACCATGTTCAGAATACTTTTTCTGGTAAAATAACATTTGGTCTTTTATATAAACATAATTTGTATCTGCTTTTAACGTATCCAGCTTTTTAGAAGATATATCATACTTCATTAAAGAAGATAGTCCCGCATTTCTATCTTCATCTGTATGAATAAAATATAAAGATTTATTTTTTATATTTATGTAAGAAGCATTCACACCTTTTACTACAAGTTCTGATGTTTGAAATTGATCCTTCGTACGATAAATGCCTCCTGTATTTTTATCACCACTTACCGCATAGTAAATCCATCCATTACTCTCTGCCATTTTTCCTTTGTTAGAACTATTTCCAACTGCATTCCCATTTTTCTCATTTTCTTTCATCTGTTTTTCAACTATTGGATCCACTTGTTCTTCCTTATTTTCTTGTGCTACGTTTGTATTTGTCGCCTTTTTTTCTGATTCGCACCCAAACATCGCAAGCGAAAGCGCTCCGGTCATAATCGTAATAGCTATCTTTTTATATGCTTCCCCCATTTTCTCCCCCTACTTCCTTCATCAAATTAAACACATGATAAATTATAGAAAATATTAGAAAAAATATCCATAACAAAAAGGATAAGAGTGACTCTCCTATCCTTTCAAATAAAGTGAAACTTTAATCAGTAAGGGTTTTGTTCATCCCCCATTGATTTATTAGCCCTCACCAATCGAGCTTTTACGGACAGCCCGACCCCCGCCTAACTTCTCTACTTTCACTGAACTTTGAGGTGGGGGTCTTACTGCCCGTTAATGCGGGGTAAAATTGAATTGTATTTTCGTATATTGTTTCTGTAACCTCATCAACAGATATGTTTTTTATAACACTAATTTCCTTTAATACCTCTCGAATCATTGTCGGATGCGTCATAACACCCTCTTGAAATTCCCATGGGCCATCTGTTTCTACCATCATATATTCAAGCGGATAATACGAAACGATTTTTCTAATTTTCTCCTTATGTAAAACATCCGGTGTGATAGAAATATAATAACCGTTCCTCATCATCCGTTTCATTGTCTCTTCACTCCCTTTAAACCAGTGGAAGTGTGCACGTGAAACTTTATATTCTTCAAGAAAATCACATACAGTGTCAGCATCTTCATAAACCGCATGCAATATAATTGGTAAATCGTATTTACTAGCTAGTTCCACAAATTTTTTTAACACCGCTATGTATGGATCGATAGCAATATTTTCATCTTCTTTCCTTAAATAATATGGCAAGCCCACTTCACCAATCGCAACGATTTTCTCTACATGATCTTCAATTAATTTATAAATTTGCTCACATTCCTCTTTATGAATCGGTTGCTCCGGATGAAAACCTATTGCTGGATGTACAAAAGGATATCGCTTTGCTAAAGATAAAGTTTCTAGGCATGATTGATAATTCATAGATACTGCAATAAGCCCTTGTATCTCTTTACTGTTTTCCACATCTATAAGTAATCTACTTTTCTCTTCATTCTCATATTGATCAACATGTATATGGCTATCAATCCATTTCATCTTTATGCCCCCATAAAAAAAACAAGAAAGGGTCTCCCTTCTTGTTTTATCATCTATATTAGTTAACAATTAAATTTGTTATTATATCAAATAATCCAATACATACTATGGCAACAGTAAAGTAGCTACAGAAATCTTTAATTGGAAACTTCACTACTTCTTCTTTACGCATCCCAGTTTTCTCCCTTCTTACTATATCCCTAATTATTTTTTATCTATTTGTATCTATTATGCAAAAAATATGACAAAATTACTATCGAATTAACTTACGTAAACCTTACAATGTTGTAAGGTTTAAAAAAGAGCCTCATCTAAATAGAGATGAGGGCTATTCAAAATTAGTTGGTTTTTTATTCTTCATTAACATTACAAACAGAAAGTAATACAGTGAGACTTTCTAGTTACACTATATGAAATTCACTATCTATTAACCATCGAATTACATTACAGAAGGCTTACATGTTTGTAAGCTATGTGTAATGTAATTCGATAGTTTCCCTTACCTATATTTCGTACAATAAAGTTAGAAAGTAAGCCAAATAAGAAGAACACTCACATAACCAAATTACATTGCTAGTAGCCGACTCTTCTTATACCTTTCACTCATGCTACTACAATTTACCCCCTTCCCCTTTATATAATAAAAAGAGCCTTAGTCCATATGGACTAAGGCTTTTTCATGCGCTTCAAAATACCCCTACCCAGTATTTTTATTTTCGACAAAAAATAGGTAGGGGTATAATCCGCTATCTCGTCGTTAAAAGTTTACTCTTCGCATTAATAGGAATATTTACAGCTTCAATTTCTTCAATCGTCTCGCCGTAGCGTCCTTTTGCGTACACTTTTAATGCTTCATCTCTCTTTAACATATGCTTAACGGTCTTCTTTATTTTTTGTTCTTTTCCACGTTCGTCAAATGCAATAAATTCATATTCATACCATTCATCACCAATATGCTGACCAATTGTATTCACAACCGTATAATATTCTTTCGTCTTATAAAGTGGATTATATTTATCTATAACTGGTCCAAATTTCGTAGGCAGTAACATTACTACTATCACTATCATCGCTATTATAGTAGTGATCATTTTTTTCTTCATACTAAACATTCCTCCTCTGCAGGATATATATACATCCATTTTAAAAAGAAGGAATAAAATCTACTATTGAATCTCATTACATTACACTTACATTTTTGTAAGAATTAAAAAAGGCGAACGAATTTACTCGTTCACCTTTTAGCTCGCTTTAAAGCCACCACCAAGTACATCACGTACATCATGAATAACAACGAAAGCATCTTCATCTACTCGGCTAATAACTTGCTTTAACTTAACAAGCTCTTGTTTATTAATAACAATATATAATACTTCTTTATTTTTACCAGTATATCCGCCGCGCCCCTCTAATACAGTGACACCGCGCGTCATGTTTTTCGTAATAGTTTCACGTATTAAATCCGGTTGATTTGAAATGATTGTAACAGCTGTTTTTGTATCCATTCCTTCTACAATGAAATCAATTACTTTCGCTCCGATAAATACAGCAACGAGTGTATACATTGCCTTTTCTTGCCCTATTATAAATACAGAACCGGCAATTACAATGATATCAATAATAAGTACGCCTTTACCAACACTCCAACCTAAGTATTGATTTGCTAACTGCGCTAAAATTGCCGATCCTCCTGATGTACCTCCAGCTTTGAACATACACCCTAATCCGATACCTACAAATAAGCCAGCGAATAGAGCCGCTAATAACGTATCACTATTTACATGATACTCAATATGTTCCGTAACATATAAAAACAAGGATGTTTCTACAATCCCTAAAATTGTATAAACCATCGTTTTCTTATCAAAAAATTTATAACCAACAGCCAGTAAAATTGCATTTATAGCAAAATTGACAATCCCTGGCGACCAACCAAATAAATAATACGTAACAACCGTTACACCAATAATGCCACCTTCTGATAAACGGTTTGGAATTGCAAAATAATTAATACCGATTGCGAATAACAATGAACCAATTGTAATTAATGTTATCTCTTTTATACGTTGATTAACCATAGTTCATACCTCCCCCCATTTGACATTGTATCACTATCTCCTAGAGGTTTAGAAGTTGTTTTTATTCCGCATTTTTCCTCACAAAGACCAAAATATTATGTTTAAACAAAGGGGTGATTAATTATTCATATTCGCTCTAACTGTACGGACAAATCGCTCCACATTACCTTTCTGAATATACTTAGCTGTTACCGTTTCCTGATTACAAGTAAACACTAATTGCGGATGAAAATTTATGTCATCTATATGCAAATACGAATACACTTCAAATGTTGATGGATAGTACGGAATTTCTCCATAAAAGAGGAGACGTCTAGTAGTAGCAACGAAAATCCCATGCCGATATGATAAGGTAAAATCATCTTTCTCAAATATCCCTATCACAAATGCTAAAATTTGTTCATCATCCTCTACATACCTTTTCATACTTAATAAAAGTTCACTCATACATATCCCTCCAAATTCTATTCATTGCTTTAACACTTGAAAAGAATCCATGGATTATTACAGACCGGTGTAACTCTTTTATAAAGTATGAAATGCGTTTCCTGTCAAAGACATTTCAAAAAATAATCCGTTATGTGATTATACACATAACGGATTATCGCTAAACTGTAGAGCGTTCCACAAGTTTATACGGAATTTCCATCTTTTCTTGTTTAGAACCCTCATCACTTACTTGCCTGTAAAACATTTCAAAAGCCGTCTTACCTATTCCCTTTAAATTTTGGTCAATAGTTGTCAGTTGTAAAACTTGAGAAATCGGTTGATTATCAAAACCAATAATCGCTAAATCCTCCGGAACTTTAATACCTAGTTTATTAACTTCTGTCATGATCCCAATAGCGACCTCATCTCCTGCCACTATTAACGCTTCTGGCGGATTCTCCATCTCCTTAAATTGATGCGCAACTCTTACACCATCTTCTAATGTAAAGCATTCTGTGAAAATCCAATCTTCCATCACTTCTTCATCTATTAATTGTAGCTGTTGTTTATACGCATCAAAACGTTTCTTACTACTTGGTCCTAACTTTCTTCCCGTACAATATCCAATCTTCTTATAACCTTTTTCAATAAGGTAACTCATCCCTAATTGAAAGGCATTAAAGTGATCTGTATATACACTCGATATACTTTCAATATCATTATCCTCACAAGCAATAACCGCCCCATACGCTGCATAAGGCTCTATAATTTCCCACTCATTCGCACGAGAACAAATGATCAAACCATCTAGTTGCTTTGTTTTCAACATATGTAAACTTTTCATTTCTTCTTTTTTATTGTAATTCGTTTGACAAAGAAGCACCCTGTAATTATGAGCTAACGCAACGTCCATCATTCCACCCACCATTGCATCAAAACACGGATGATTAATATAAGGTAAAATCACACCAACAATATTCGTCTTCCCTTTTGATAAATGAACAGCATTTGCATTTTGTGAGTAATTCAATTTCTCAACTATTTCTAAAACAACTTTCCTTTTTTCTTCACTTACATATGGATGATCATTTAATACCCTCGAAACAGTCGTAACTGAAACCCCAGCCATCTTTGCAATATCTTTAATATTAGCCATACACTCACCTCTACTTTTAACTTAATAAATCACATGAACATATGTCAAATCTTCTCATCATGACACCTTCATTCGTTTTTCTTACAAAAGTGTAATTTTCCTGTAAGCTAATTCGATAGTGACTCTCCGCTATATTTCATACAATTAAGTCAGAAACAGAGCAACAACCATTCGAAAAGGAGCGGATCTAATATGATGAACAAAATGAAATCAAACAATTTCTTAAACACAATGGGCATGGTATTATCTGCTCTTATCGATGCAAAAGCTGTTGCTTCTACATTAAACAAGTAAGGAGAATATATTATGAACAACATCACTTTTAACAAATTAGATTTTTTAGGACTTGCTAGCGGCTCGGTTCTTCTTACTGCTTTCATTTACGCTGCTACGCTTGTGTAACTTTGTGTCCCCTTTCCCCTTTATCCCGCTTTAACGGGCAGTAAGACTCCCACCTCAGAATTCGGCGAATGCGAGGAAGTTAGGCGGGAGATCAACTGCCTGTAAAAGCCCGATTGGTGAGGGCTAATAATCAGTGGGGATGAACAAAACCCCCACTGATTAAAGTTTCACTTTATATAAATAGTAATAGAAAAGACGACCGTCTATGCTCGGTCGTCTTTTCTTACTTTTGATTTGATTGAAGAGCTTCCTTTAGTTCTTCAAACTTTTCATTTAATTGATCTGTCATCATTTTCATAGCCGTTTTTCGATCTATTTGTTCTTCAGCATCAATTTGAATTGGGTCTCCAAAAACTAATTGCGCTTTTTTTCCTTTTATCAATTCTTTTACACTTGATGGACCAACATAAGCTGCTGGTATTAACGGAACGTTAGAACGCATTGCAATCGTAACAGCCCCAGCTTTTAATGAAACATCTTCTGATGATCTCGTTCCACTCGGGAAAATACCTACTACTTTTCCCTCTTTTAATAAACGAGATGGAATTTTCAATGTGCTTGGCCCTGGATTCGCACGGTCTACAGGGAATGCATTTACATTTTTAAAAAACCAATTTTTAAATTTCCCTTCAAACAATTCCTTTTTTGCCATGTAATGAATTTGGGTTGGGTACATTCCTGCCGCTAACATTAAAACATCCATAAAACTTGTATGTGTACACGCAACAACGTAAGGGCCATCTTCCGGTAATTTCTCTCTCCCTTGCACTTCTACCTTCCCAGCCATTTTAAATATATATTTCAACGAAAATGTAATTGGTTTATACATTTGTTTCGTTCCTTTCTGAATATCCGAAGTATAATCATTTTCTTACAATGATTATAACACTAAGTTTTAGGAGTTGGTAATAAAAATAAGTATTTATTGTTAAATTTCAATTCTTACAAAAGTGTAAGTTTATTGTAAGCTAATTCGATAGTGACCCCCTCCACTATCTTATACAATTAAGTCAGAAAGTAACAACAACCATTCGAAAAGGAGCGGATCTATATGATGAACAAAATGAAATCAAACAATTTCTTACATACAATGAGCATGGTATTATCCGCTCTTATCGATGCAAAAACTGTTGCTTCTACATTAAACAAGTAAGGAGAATTTATAATGAATAACCTGACTTTTAACAAATTAGATTTTTTAGGACTAGCTAGCGGCTCTCTTCTTCTTACTGCTTTTATTTATGCCGCAACGCTTGTATAACTTTGTGTCCCCCTTCCCCTTTATATAGAAAAAGACGACCGTCTATGCCCGGTCGTCTTTTTAATTTTTTCTTTCCTTCAATTCTCTTAAAAGCTGTATCAATTCAGCTTGTTGTTTTATATTCTTACGACCGTTTCGATTAATTGCCGCAAGCTCGCAGGCAACTCCAGCAGCAAAGAAAAACAATAAACTTTCTAACATATAAAATCCTCCAGTTGCCTATTAAACAGCTTGGCGCAATTGCTTTTCTTGCAACATTTGTTTATTTGCATTTTCTTCTTTTCTCTGACAAACATTATTACGAATAAGCGCTGCAATAACAAATAATGTTCCTACAATATCAAATGTTGTTATTTTATACCCTTGCATCATCATAATAACTAAAGTAGTAATTGGCACAAAGTTAATAAATAAAATACCATTAATGGATGATAAGATTTTCACACCGTAGTTCCAAGCAAGTAGTGCTACGATACCTGGTAATGTCATCATAAATAACAAATCATACTTCACAATAGAAATCGTTTCCATACTTGGAACAGATACATATCCAAGCACTGTAATGACTACAGTTATAATCCCTGTGACAGTTGTACCCAATACACACGTCAAAGTAGAATAGCGTAATGTTGACCAATCGCTACACGTTTGACCACCCATCGTATAAATTACCCATCCTACAACACCAACAAATATAAATGCTAGCGAAAACATGTTATCTTTCAATGTTAAAAAGAAACTCATATCACCTTTCGTAATAACAAATATAGCCCCTACAAACGCGATAATCATGCTCGTTATCATATACTTCTTCGGCTTTATATTTTTATATCCCCATAAAATACAAATTGAAATCATCGGCATCAGTGCCTCCATAATAGAAGCTACCATTACACCTGATTTCCCCATTAACATTTGTCCTAGAAAAATTAATACATTATATACGGTAAACGCCATTGTTCCAAAAAAGACGAGTAACTTTCCTCTTCCCTCTAAGCGAAATGCCTTCTTACCTTCTTTCATTAGCAACAATACAATCAATACGATCGCCACCGCTCCGTAGCGAATAAGTGAAAAATAAAATGGATCTATGTATTCTAACGCATGATCAGCAACCGGAAACATCGCTCCCCATGACATACTTGCAATTAAACACGCTAAAGCCCCTATTATCATTTGACCTCTTCTCACCATAATCCCCCCGCTTCTTTCTATTTGCACAAAGAGAATTGTAAAAGAAAAAATATATCACGTAAAATGATTCAAAATGATGTTAACTATCACTTATAATGATAGTTAACATCAAGGAGGATCGTACTATGGAATTAAGAGACTTACAAATCTTCCAGAGCGTTGCCGACCAAGGTAGTGTAAGTGGCGCAGCAAAGGAATTAAATTACGTACAATCAAATGTAACCGCACGTATTAAACAATTAGAAAACGAGCTAAAAACACCGCTCTTTTACCGTCATAAACGAGGCATGACTTTAACGGCTGAAGGAAGAAAAATGCTCGTTTATGTTCATAAAATTTTGCAAGATGTTGAAGAGCTAAAACAAGTGTTTTTAGATAGCGAAACACCATCTGGTATATTAAAAATTGGTACAGTCGAAACAGTAAGCACATTGCCTACCATTTTGTCTTCTTACTATAAGAGCTATCCGAATGTCGATTTATCATTACAAGCTGGTCTAACAGAAGAACTTATTAGAAAAGTAATCGATCACCAATTAGATGGTGCATTCATATCAGGTCCTATTAAACATCCATTAATTGAACAATACGATGTTAGTACCGAAAAATTAATGCTTGTTACACAAAATAAAGCTTTTCATATAGAAGAATTCACTACGACGCCCCTACTCGTTTTTAATCAAGGATGTGGATACCGTTCAAAATTAGAACGATGGCTTAAAGATGAAGGTTTGCTACCAAAAAGAATTATGGAATTTAATATATTAGAAACAATACTAAACAGTGTTGCACTTGGCCTTGGAATTACACTCGTACCACAGTCTGCTGTCCACCATCTTTCTAAAGCTGGTAAGGTACATTGTCATGCAATCCCTGAAAAATATGGTAGTATTTCAACGGTTTTCATACGCCGTAAAGATAGCTATATGACGAATTCAATGCGTAGCTTTTTAAAAACAATTGAAGAGCATCATCATATCAATATGCTTTGAAGGACATTCTTACACGAATGTCTTTTTTTCTTACAAAAGTGTAAGTCTTCCGTAAGCTAATTCGATAGTTGCAGGCGACCATATTTCCTATAATTAAGACATAAAGCAGGGCAACAACAATTCGAAAAGGAGCGGATACGCATGATGAACAAAATGAAATCAAACAAATTTTTAAATACAATGGGCATGGTGCTATCCGCACTTGTCGATGCTAAAGCAGTTTCAACTACATTAAACAAATAAGGAGAGATTATGATGAACAACATTACCTTCAACAAATCAGACTTTATCGGACTTGCAAGTGGAGCAGCTCTTCTTACTGCATTCATTTACGCACTTGCTCAAAGTCTTATTTAACACTTTGTTTCCCCCAACCCCTTTATATATAGAAAAAGCTGCTTGTCTTATAGACAAGCAGCTTTTTAGTTCGTTTCATATATAATTTGGCCTGTTTTCGTAATATCGTATCCGCCAATCGCTTTTAACTCATTATGAAATTCTTCCGATTGCAGAATGTCTTTCATAAACTCAATAAGCTCTTCATTTTCTTTATTCTTCAAAATTACTAAATCATACTGTTCTTTCATTATTGGAATAAAGTCTACATTTACAATTTGCGAAAACTTTTCTGACCCTACTCCAACATCAGCTTTTCCATTCGCAACTTGCGAGGCAACACCAAGGTGATTCGATTCTTCCCATTCATACCCGCTAATATCTTCTTTATTTATTTTTTGAATTCGTAATCGCTCATCCACTAATACCCTAATACCAGAACCCTTTTCTCGATTTATAAATCGTATAGATGACTGAGATAAATCAGCCCATGTTTTTATATTTTTTGGATTCCCTTTTTGCACATAAAACCCAACATTCCTTGATAATAAATTAATCATAATACATGGTTGTCCGACTAAAATACGTTTTACGTAAGGAACATTATACGTACCCGTTTCCCCATCAAACAAATGCAGGCTAACGACACTTCCTTCTCCTTGGTACAGCTTCACTAAACTCGTTAAACTACCTTGATACGCTCTTAATATATTAGAATTTGGCATACGATTTTCTATATGTTTTGCCAACATATCTAACGTTAGTTCTTGCCCGCTAATAATACATGTATTTGAGGTACTATTACCATCGTTCTTTACAGGAACAACTTGCACCTTACCAGTTTTCATTTGCTTTATATATTGTTCTAAATCCGCTGCATCAATGCGCATCTGTCTACCAACTCTATAAGAAGGCAGTTCTCCTTTTTTAATTAAGTCGTATACAGTTAGTTTTGATACTTTTAATCGCTTTGCTACTTCTTCCGTTGTGTAGGAATGATGATCCATAGACGATTCCTCACTTTCTTCTTTCATTGTAACAAAGAAAAGAATATTTCTCCTATTTTTTCAAAATAGCTATATGTTCAAATTATATTCAATTATAACTAGTTATATTTAGTTATATTTAGTTATAATTAAATGTGTCAAAACGAAAGGGGAATTTTTTATGAACAAATTTACATTACGATCCATTGGGGCACTTATACTTTCTTTTCTTCTTATATTTAGTGCTGCATGTACAAGCGGAGAAAAGAAAGAGAAATCAACTGCTAAAGAAGGAAAAACAGTAGAACTTACTATATCCGCTGCTGCAAGCTTACAAGATGCACTAAAAGAAATTGAAACAAAATATAAAGAAAAAGAACCTAATATTAAACTTTCTTTTAACTTCGGTGCTTCTGGTGCACTTCAACAACAAATTGAACAAGGTGCGCCTGCTGATTTATTCTTCTCAGCAGCAGAAGATAAATTCCAAACTCTTGTTAAAAAAGGATTCATTGATGAAAAAGAAGGGAAAAATCTTCTTGGGAATGAACTCGTTCTAGTTGTTCCAAAAGATAGTTCTCTTACAAAATTCCAAGATTTAAAAGATGAAAAAATCAAGAAAATTGCACTTGGTACACCTGAATCCGTACCTGCGGGAAAATACGCAAAGGCTTCTCTCACACATGAAAATCTTTGGAATGACATTCAAAATAAAGTCGTATTTACAAAAGACGTTCGCCAAGTGTTAACATATGTAGAAACAGGCAATGTCGATGCTGGTATCGTATACAAAACGGATGCTCTTATTTCAGACAAAGTAAAGATTGGTGAGACAGCAGCAGCTACCTCTCATGAGCCAATTCACTATCCTTTAGGTGTTATAAAAGAATCTAAGCACAAGAAAGAGGCGACTTCATTTTATGAGTATTTGCAGTCAAAAGATGCACAATCTATCTTTAAAAAATATGGATTTACAGTCCTATCATAATTGCCATGAGCTTTGATGCTATTTTGTCACCAATCTTTCTATCTTTACGAGTAGCTGCATGCGCCACCATTATCGTTACAATTTTAGGGACGATTATCGGGCGAGCGCTAGCACGCTCCTCATGGAGATATAAAGTAATACTAGAAACTATTTTCTTATTACCAATGGTACTTCCGCCAACTGTAATCGGCTTTTTTCTCATTATCATTTTTGGAAATAATAGTCCCATTGGAATGTGGATAGAATCATTATTTCAGCAGTCTATTATGTTTACATCCACTGCTGCTATCATTGCTTCTACAGTCGTTGCATTTCCACTCATGTACCAATCAGCAAAAACAGGATTTTCTATTGCGAATGTACAAATAGAAGAAAGTGCTCGTGACCTTGGTGCGAGTGAATATCAAGTTTTCCTGCACGTTACACTCCCACTTGCATTTCCTGCCTTACTAAGCGGAATGATTTTGAGCTTTGTTCGTGCGCTCGGTGAGTTTGGTGCTACACTCATGTTTGCTGGGAACATTCCTGGTAAAACACAGACTATCCCAACTGCAATTTATATGGCGATTGATGCAAGTAATATGCAACTCGCCTGGACACTTGTAGTTATCACTATTAGTATGTCACTCCTATTTCTGCTATGTATTCAGCTTATTAATAAAAGAATTACTAACTCTTAAAGCAGCTTTTTCCGAAGCTGCTTCTTTATTTCTCAGGAAATAAAATATACCGTCGGGAAATAACTGAATTTTACCTCTTATTAAAATAGACATTTTATTTGAATTCACTTTCTAAAATAGGCAATTTCCTGTTATTATATGGAGGTGTTTCAAAAAATGAAGAAATGAAAACGCATTTATATCGTAAGTT
The DNA here is from genome assembly GCF_040676495.1 of Bacillus sp. LBA3-1-1.1. Classification (NCBI taxonomy): domain Bacteria; kingdom Bacillati; phylum Bacillota; class Bacilli; order Caryophanales; family Bacillaceae; genus Bacillus; species Bacillus sp. LBA3-1-1.1. The sequence continues at coordinate 41,275 of NZ_JBEGIB010000013.1, read as the reverse complement.
CTTCATCCTGTTTTAGCGATCGGTAATCTTCTACTCTATTAGTGGGGCATTACCGATCGTTAGAACGATATGTAATTATATTGGTATAGAAAACCGAAGGGAGTCTTGTAATGGACATTTTATTAGCGCTTCTTCCTGCAATCGCATGGGGAAACATCTTATTAGTAAGCGTAAAAATGGGCGGTGGTGCATATAGCCAAACGGTAGGTATGACAATCGGTGCTCTATTCTTCGCAACAGTTATGTATGTATTTACTCAACCAGTTTTAACAATGACAGTCTTAATTGTTGGTTTTATTTCAGGTTTATTCTGGGCTTTAGGACAAGTAAACCAATTAAAAACAGTTGAAAAATTAGGTGTTTCAACTACTGTAACTATTTCTACTGGTATGCAACTTGTTGCAACTTCTATCTTTGGGGTTATCGCTTTCCGTGAGTGGACTACTACAACAACGATTGTTCTGGGAACGATTGCAATCCTATTAATCGTAGTTGGTGTTGTATTCACATCACTAGACGACAAAGAAAATGCACAGCCACCAGGACAATTGAAAAAAGGACTTCTTACTTTAATTGTTTCTACTTTCGGCTACCTTGTATATGTAATTATTATTCGTTGGTATAATATCGATGGTTGGTCTGCTATTTTACCACAAGCAGTTGGTATGTTTGTTGGTGCGGTTGTACTGACATCTAAACATAAACCATTTAACAAATATGCAATGCGTAATGCTTTATCCGGTTTACTATGGGGAACTGGAAACTTATTCTTACTTCTTTCATTACCACGTGTCGGAGTAGCAACAAGCTTCCCATTATCTCAAACTGGAATCGTTATCTCAACATTCGGTGCGATTGTATTCTTAGGTGAAAAGAAAACAAAACGTCAATTGATCTTTATTGCACTAGGTAGTATTTTAATTATCGGTGGCGCTGTATTGCTTGGTATGACGAAAGCATAAGCTTATATTCTATTAATAAACCCCTGAAGTATATGTGCTTCAGGGGTTTTTCTCTTCCAATTGTTTTCTAAATATAATTATTTACATGCACTTGTTTTTTATAGTTGTTCTTCCACTCTAGCAAACCAGCTACACATATAAAGAGATTAATAACAGCTAATATTAGCATGACGTATAAACCTGTGGAAATATAAATCACAATGCTAAACACGTTATACAAAATCCATAAATACCAGTTTTCTAAAATTTTTCGACTTAGCATAAATTGAGCTACTAATCCTAGTACAGCATTTAAAGCGTCTAAATATGGACTAGTTGATTCTAAATAACGGATTTGATAATAGCCCCAACCAATCCAAGCAACTAACATAAAGATTATATAAATAGTCCACCCTTTTACACCTAAACGAACTGTTGCTTTTACCTCTTCCTCCCCACTACGTGCAATCCAATAATACCAACCATATACATTAAATATAAATTGAAAGGCTGCCAATACTGCCATTGCATATAAACCTTGCGTGATGAAAATATACAGAAATACCGCAACCGTAATCATGCCAAACAAAAAGTTAGATACCCTTTCCCTCGCTAATAACCAAACATTAATAATCCCCATAACCGATGCAAAAATTTCAATATAACTCGATTGAATATAAAATCCAACCAATACGCAAATAATACTAGAAATGAGTAAAAAAAGTGGACTTCTGACCATGATCATCTCTCCCCAGATGTATAATAAATTCCCTATCACCAGTATAAGGAATAGCTCTTCCCTTTACCATGAATTTCCTCCTTCTCGTTATCCATTCCATCTACGGTAAGTCTTTTCTTTTTACAAATTTCTCTTAAAAATGGTATCGTTTTTTATAACATATCTCCACTAGAAAGGAATAAAGGATATGCTAACTAAACATCGAATTCTATTTATTGGTGCTGGTCGTATGGCAGAAGCTATATTTTCCGGATTACTTAAAACAAGCAAAGAATACATCGAAGAAATTATTGTTTCTAACCGAAGCAACGCAGAAAAGCTAGAACAATTACAAGGGCGATATAATGTGTCTACTGCAACAGATTGGAAGCAGCATGTTACATCTGTTGATACGATTGTTTTAGCAATGCCGCCTTCTGCACATGAAGAATTATTAGCAGAGTTATCTCCGTTACTATCGAATCAACTTGTCGTAACGGTAGCTGCTGGCATTGGCCCATCTTATTTAGAAGAAAGACTTCCCGGGGGAACACCTGTTGCTTGGATTATGCCAAATACAGCTGCTGAAATTGGAAAGTCTATCTCCTTATATACAATGGGACGATCAGTAAACGAGATGCATCAAGAAACCCTGCAACTGCTTTTAAGAGGCATTGGTACTTCGCAACTTTGCACCGAGGAAGAAGTTCATCAGCTTACTGCAGTTACTGGAAGTGCACCAGCTTTCCTTTATTACTTTGCTGAAAGCTTAATTGAAGCAACAAAAAGTTATGGAGTCGATGAAGCAACCGCAAAACACCTTGTCATTCAAATGATTTCCGGCTCTGCTTCTATGCTTGAACAAACGCAAGATCCAGCTAACCTCCGCGAACAAGTAACAACACCAGGTGGTTCCACAGCTGAGGGTCTCAAAGCTTTATATGAATATAATTTTTCAGAGGCAATTCAAAAAGCAGTAGAAGCAACAAACAAAAAAGCTAGGGGGAAATAATATGAATTTAACAAGTTTAAAAGACTATACAACATTACATAACGGTGTAAAAATGCCTTGGTTCGGTTTAGGTGTTTTTAAAGTAGAAGATGGTTCAGAAGTAATTGAATCTGTAAAAGCAGCAATTAAAAATGGCTATCGCAGCATTGATACTGCAGCAATTTATCAAAACGAAGAAGGCGTTGGACAAGCGATCCGTGAAGCAGGTGTTTCACGTGAAGAATTATTTATTACATCAAAAGTATGGAATAGCGATCAAGGGTATGAAACAACACTTCAAGCATTTGAAACTACATTAGAGAAATTAGGTCTAGAATATTTAGATTTATATTTAGTACATTGGCCTGTAAAAGGGAAATATACTGAATCATGGAAAGCGTTAGAAAAACTTTATAAAGACGGCCGTGTTCGTGCAATTGGTGTGAGTAATTTCCACATTCACCACTTACAAGACGTATTTGAAATTGCTGAAATTAAGCCAATGGTCAACCAAGTGGAATACCATCCACGTTTAGCACAAGAAGAATTACATGCTTTCTGTAAAGAGCATGGTATTCAGCTTGAAGCTTGGTCACCATTAATGCAAGGACAACTACTAGATCACCCAACATTACAAGAAATTGCTACAAAATATAATAAGTCGACTGCACAAGTGATTCTACGCTGGGATCTACAAAATGAAGTTGTAACGATTCCTAAATCAATTAAAGAACAACGCATCATTGAAAATGCGAACATCTTTGATTTTGAATTAAGCTCGGATGATATGAAAGCAATTCAAGCTTTAAATGAAAATCACCGTGTTGGTCCAGATCCGGATAACTTTAACTTCTAATAGGGAAACCACTGCCATATGCAGTGGTTTTTTTATTTTTAATAAAACTGAAAATTTAAACTATATTCCATTTGATTGACACTTCATTATCTAAGGTGTAAGATTTTGAATTATCAAAGAAACACAAAAATTAATAAATTTCATTTGTTTACTCATTGTATCAAGAGAGGTGGAGGGACTGGCCCTTTGAAACCTCGGCAGCAGGTTCATTTTGAATACTGTGCCACTTCCTGCAAGCTTTGTGCTTGAAAGATAGAATGAGGGACTTCGTTTATATACGGGTGCATAACTTGTACGTAAAAATCCCTCTTTCTCAATACGAAAAGAGGGATTTTTTATTTTTCATTTCCCTCATCATCATCCAAACTTAATTATTTAGGAGGAAAATCAAATGAAAAAGAAGTTTGTACCCGGTATTGCATCAGTTGTAGGAGTAAGTATTTTATTAACTGGTTGCAGTAGTTATAAAAACGAAGCAAGCGGAGCAAATGCAAAAGACGAGGCACCTAGTAAACAGGTTTTAAACTTATCTTCACCTACTGAAATACGAACAATGGATACAGCTCGTGCTACAGATACTGATTCTGGTCAAGTAATGAGAAATGTATTTGAAGGTTTGTATAATCTTGGTGAAGGTAACAAACCTGTCCCTGGTGTTGCAAAATCTCATGAAGTAAGTGGCGATAAAACAAAATACACATTCCATTTACGAGATTCAAAATGGTCAAACGGCACTCCTGTTACAGCGAAAGATTTCGTCTTCGCTTGGCAAAGAGCTGTTGATCCAGCGACAGCCTCTGAATACGCATTTCTATTCTTTGATATTAAAAATGCAACAAAAATTAACAACAAAGAACTTCCAGCCGATCAACTTGGTGTAAAAGCAATTGATGACCATACGTTTGAGGTAGAATTAGAACGTCCTGTTCCGTACTTTATTAGCTTAACAGCGTTCCCAACATTTCTACCAATTAACGAGGAATTCTTTAAAGCACAAGATGATAAGTACGCTTTAGAAGATAATACAATCTTGTACAACGGAGCTTTTACACTAAGCGATTGGAAGCACGAACAAAGCTTTAAATTCAAGAAAAACCCTACCTATTGGGATAAAGATACTGTCAAACTGGAAGAAATCAATTTTAACGTCGTAAAAGAAAAATCTACAGAAGTAAATTTATTCGAGTCAAAACAATTAGATCGTATCAAACTAACATCTGACTTCGTTGATAAATATAAAAAGGATGCTAACTTTAAAGAACGTCCAAACGTAGGGGTACATTTTTTACGTATGAATCAACAAAACAGAGTACTTCAAAACGTTTCTGCACGCCAAGCAATTGATCAAACAATTGATCGAAAATCCTTTGTAAATACGTTATTAAATGACGGCTCTACACCAACCTTGAGTCTCGTGCCGAAAAACTTTGCAAAGGGGCCTGACGGAACAGACTTCCGTACTGCAAACGGCGATTTAACAAAATTTGATACAACATCTGCACAAGAATTATGGAAGAAAGCAAAAAAAGAACTTGGTTCTGAAAAGATAACATTAGAATTATTAACAAGTGATGGTGACCTTGAGAAGAAAACTGGTGAGTTCCTAAAAGGACAACTAGAAAAGAATTTAGATGGCTTAACAGTAAATATAAAACCGCAACCACGTAAACAACAAATTTCACTTTTATTAAAAGGTGACTACGAGATTGGAATTGACGGTTGGAGCCCTGACTTTGCGGATCCAATTACATTCCTTGAGTTATTTACAACGAATAACCCTTACAACTTAGACCATTACTCTAATAAGGAATTCGATGAAACAATAGCAAAAGTGAAAACAACTTTAGCTGGTGATGAAAAAGCTCGCTGGGAAGCATTACTAGCATCCGAGAAAATATTATTTAAAGACTCTGTTATCGCTCCTCTTTACCAAAAAGGCGAATCTTATTTAGAACGTTCTTTTGTGAAAGGAATTGTGCAAGTAGACTTTGCAGGTCAATTAAACTTCAAGTGGGCAAAAATTGAAAAATAAAGTGAAACTTTAATCAGTGTAGGTTTTCTTCATCCCCACTGATTATTAGCCCGTACCAATTGTTTTTTTAGCAAAACATATTAAAAGCAGATTCCCCAATACGAGGAAATCTGCTTTTTTAATATATTATTCTAAGAAATTAACAATCTATTTTTATTATTGACATATAGTTCTTTCCAGTGTTAATATTCTAAATAATCAAAGAAACAAAATATTTAACCATCAAAATGTAATGTCTACCAAGTTGAAACATATAACGCCAGATTATAGTTCAACATGTATATACATATAGAACACCTGATTACCTATATGCACATATTTATAATAGGTTTTCTCTTCTTCTATAGCTACACTTCAAGACATGGACATTATGACGTTACGAACAACACATTTAGGGAGGAAAGAACAATGAAGAAAAAAGTTGTACCTGTTGTTGCATCTGTTTTAGGGGCAAGTCTACTACTAACTGCTTGCGGGGGAAATAAAGATAATGCAGGCGGAGCAAAAGCGAACGATAAAGCACCTGATAAACAATCGATTAACTTATCATTTGCTTCAGAAATTCCAACAATGGATGTTGCAAAAGCAACGGATGGGGAATCCATGAACGTAATGCGAAATGTTTTTGAAGGTTTATATGCAATGGGAGAAGATAATAAACCGATTCCTGGTGTCGCTGAGTCGGTTGACGTAAGTCCCGATAAAACAAAATATACATTCCACCTGCGTGATTCAAAATGGTCAAACGGTACTCCTGTAACAGCAAAAGACTTTGTCTTCGCTTGGCAACGTGCCGTAAACTCTGAAACAGCAGCTGAATATGCATTCTTATTCTTCGATATACAGAATGCAAAACAAATAAACCAAAAACAATTACCAGTTGATCAATTAGGCATCAAAGCTCTTGATGACAAAACTTTAGAAGTACAACTAGATCGCCCTGTTCCCTACTTCTTAAGCTTAACGACGTTCTCAACATTCTTACCAATTAATGAAGACTATTTAAAATCTCAAGGCGATAAATACGGTTTAGAAACAAATCATTTAATTTACAATGGTGCTTTCACATTAGATAACTGGAAACACGAACAAAGCTTCCAATTGAAGAAGAACCCTAACTATTGGGATGCTAAAACTGTAAAATTAGAAGAAATCAACTTCAATGTCGTTAAAGATAAATCTACAGAAGTTAACTTATATGATTCAGGACAAATTGACCGTGTTGCTTTAACTGCGGAGTTTGTTGATAAATATAAAGGTGATCCAAACTTCAAGGAACGCGCTGAAGTCGGCATTCAATTTTTACGACTAAATCAGAAAAATGCAGTATTAAAAAATCAACATGCACGCCTTGCTATTAACGGAGCAATGAATAAAAAAGCGTACGTAGAAACAATTTTAAATAACGGTGCAATCCCAGCAGAAGGAATGGTTCCTGCGAAATTCGCAAAAAGTCCAGACGGTAACGACTTCCGTAAAGAGAATGGAAATCTAGTCAAAGATGATGTGAAATCTGCAAAAGAAAACTGGAAAAAAGCGAAGCAAGAACTTGGTACTGACAAAGTAACAATTGAACTATTAACAAGTGATAATGCTTTAGCTAAAAAGACTGGCGAATATTTAAAAGGTGAACTAGAAAAGAATCTAGATGGATTAACAGTGACTTTAAAACCTCAACCACGTAAACAACAGTTAAAACTACTATTAAGTGGTGATTACGAAATCGGAATCGATGGCTGGGGCCCTGACTTCGCAGATCCTATTACATTCTTAGATCTATTCACAACAGATAGTGCTTATAACTTCGATAAATACTCTAACAAAGAGTACGATGAGCTCATTCATAAAGTGAAAACAGATTTAGCTGGTGATGAAAAAGCTCGCTTTGAAGCAATGAAGCAGGCTGAAAAAATCCTATTACAAGATGGTGCTGTCGCTCCTTTATACCAACAAGGTCGTTCTTACCTACAACGCGGATTTATTAAAGGGCTTGTAACAACTGACTTCGGCGGTGAATTTAACTACAAGTGGACAGAAGTTGCAAAATAATAAATGCTAGTAAAAAAGGTATCCCACGAAGGATACCTTTTTTACTTTATACTTCTTTAACTACACAACTTCTCTTCTTTACTATCCCTTTTATACCTATAGTGATTCCCGCTATTAATTGTGTAACTAGTATAACCAGTAATAATGAAATAATATTTTTCTCTAAATCAACTTCCCTGAATATTATTGTGTAATAACCATTCGCTGCATATGTTGTGGGAAATAATTCGCCGATTGTTTGAAATGCCTATATACATACCATTTTTTTCAATTTAATTGATACATAAGCATGTGTCCCCCCTTAAGTAAATAATTCATTTGGTTTATACATAATTACATGGAATTAGGAAAAACTTGTATAGAAAGAAGTTACATAAGGAGGAATTTATAATGAGAATTTTACTATCAGCTTTATTAGCACTTATGCTAGTACCTGCATTAACAGGATGTAAAGCTCCTGCAAAAGAAGATACAACTTCTAATAAGAAAACGACTGAAGAAGCAAAAAATGAGGCTCCTGCAGATTTAAAACTAAACTTTAATGAATTTGATTTAAAAGCAGACTATCAAGATACGAAGAAAGACTACGAAGCTGATTATAAAAATGTAGCAGCCGATAAAAAAATGGAAGCAAAAATTGAAGACCATAAAACAGATGTAAAGTTCACAGGTGACGAGGCTATCACAAAATTAAGCCCACTTCTACAAGAATTAAAATTTGATAAAGATACTCCTGACCAAGAAGTAATCGATCAAGTAGTAAACGTGTTCAAACTTGATAAAGACTACCAAAAATTCGATTTAGAAGTTGTCTTCTCTGATGGAACGAAAAAAGAATATAAAAGAGAAATAAAATAAAGAAGTAGGCGATTGCCTACTTCTTTATTTTTGCATATCTTAGTTCTGGACTAGACCCGATAATGAATTGGACGCCAGATACTGATGATTTTTGTAAATACGAAGCACTTGGGAAAATAATTGGGATTAATGGTGTATCATCAAACATAATATCTTCTGCTTTATGCAATAAGTCAAAACGCTTATCTTCGTTTTGTTCAACTTCTGCTTCTTTGATTAATGCATCAAATTCTTTATTATGCCATTTTGCATAGTTGTTTGGACCATCACCTGCATATAAATCTAGTTTAGTAATCGGATCCAATAGAGAGCCGCCCCATCCCATATAAGCTAATTGGAAATCACTTTGCTTATATGTGTCGATGTAACTCTTCCACTCTTTATTTTCTAATTTAATATCTACACCAAGATTTTTCTTAAACATTTCTTGCATTGCTTCTGCTACTTTTTTATGTTGTGTATCTGTAGTGAATTTTAATGTTACTTCAGGTAATGTAGACCAACCTTGCTCTTTCATGCCCTCTTCTAATAATTTTTTCGCTTCTGCTGAATCGAATTTTACGTAATCGCCTTTTTCTTTACGGAAATCACGACCACCTTGTGTTTTTGCTCCTTCTGGAACGAATGCATATGCTTCTTGTGCATTATTTTTATACAATTTTTCAACGATAAACTTACGATCAACCGCTAATGAAAATGCTTTACGTACTTTCGCATTTGTAAACGGCTCTTTTTCTACGTTAAAGGAATAAATATAAGATGAGAATCCTGCAACACGCTTATATTCTTTGTTTCCTTTTTCTTTTTCAATCATCTCTTGTGGTAAACCACTTAGTAAATCTAATTCTTTTGACTTGTACAATTGGTACGCTGTTTTAGAATCTGGAATAATACGAAACTCAATTTCTTTTAATGTTACCTTTTTATCATAGTATTCTTTATTTTTTTGTACTGTAATTGCTTGGTTATGCTTCCATTCTTTTAACGTGAATGGTCCGTTCGTAATTAACTCTTTTGGATCTGTTTTTAATTTATTATTATCATCAATTGATTTTTTAGATAATGGAATAAATAATGAACTTGCTAATTTTTGTTTAATAGAAGCAACTGGGTGCTCAAGTGTTACCTTTAATGTTTGAGGATCAACGACTTGAATACCAACTTGTCCTTCTTCACCTTTTCCAGTATTATATGCCTCTGCTCCTTTAATAAAATACATTTCTGTCGCATTCATAGAACCTGTTTTCGGGTTTAATAATCGCTTCCATGCGAACTCAAAATCATTTGCTGTAATAGGAGAACCATCTGACCATTTAATATCTTTCTTTAAATGAATTGTATATTCAGTTCCATCAGCATTTACTTCTTCTTTCTCTGCTAATTCATTTTGATATTTCCCATCACTATCTTGCGTATATAAACTTGAAAACAACTGCCCAATTATATAACCTGACGTGCTATCTGTCGCAATAGCGGAATCAAGCGTATATGGATCACTACTAATATTCGTTACTAATCGATCTCCTTCTCCCTTACCAGCACTCGCTTTTTGCGTCTCTTTCTTACCGCAAGCGACAGAAGTTATTGCTAAAACAGTCATAATGACAAACAGTAAAAACTTCTTCATCCTACATTCTCCTTTAACCTGAAATTTTTGGTGTTGATGCTAATAATGTTTTTGTATAAGAATGTTGTGGATTACGGAATACTTCGTCCGTATTTCCAAATTCAACAAGTTCTCCTTTATATAGGACAGCCACTTTTTCACATAAATAGTGAACCATCGGTAAATCATGTGCGATAAATACATATGTATAGCCTTGTTCCTTTTGAATCTTTTGCAGCAAATGTACAATTTGGATTTGCAGTGAAACATCTAATGCTGAAATTGGTTCATCAAGGATTAAAACTTCTGGCTCACATAATAACGCTCTTGCAATAGCGATACGTTGACGCTGTCCACCGCTAAACTCGTGTGGGTAACGATCAATATATCGTCTATCTAATCCAACACGCTCTAGCGCATCACCTGCGACTTTATCTTTCAATCCTTTATCGCCTAAACCGAATGAAATATAGCCTTCTGTTACGATATCGCGTACTTTCCAGCGCGGATTTAATGCAGCTGTGGAATCTTGAAAAATGAACTGTACTCTCTGTAAGAAATTGCGTTTATTCGCTGATTTCAGCTTATGAACAACTTGACCGTTGTAATCAATCTCACCAGAGGTTTGCTTTTCAATTCCAGCAATTAATTTTCCAAGTGTTGTCTTTCCAGAACCACTTTCTCCAATAATGCCAAGCGTTGTTCCTTTTAGAATAGAAAGTGATATATCTTTTAACGCTGCGATTTCTTTATTTTTACTTCCATACGTTTTCGTTACTTGCTTTACAGTAATTAAACCTGTCGTCATGAGGCATTCACCTTCTCTTTTGATTTCGCTTTATTATGCTCTAGAATATGTTGCCAACAATGTGAACTATGCTCCCCAGAATATGTCGTTCTCTCTGGGAAACGATGAATACATTCTTTTATCGCTACTGGGCAACGATTTACAAAAGGACAACCAAAGCTATTTAATGTTTCAATGGAAGGTGTCGTTCCTTCTATAGCGCGTAATACTTTTTCGGAATCATCCATATTCGGAATTGCTTGTAATAAACTTTTTGTATACGGATGCTTAGGTGAACCTATTACTTCTTGTATCGTCCCTTTTTCAACAACACGGCCCCCGTACATAACTACCACCCGGTCAGCTACTTCACGTACAAGCGCCAAATCGTGAGTAATTAATAAAATACTCGTATTTTGTTTTTCTTTTCGCTCTTTTAATAACCCCATAATTTGCTTTTGAATCGTTACATCTAATGCCGTTGTAGGTTCATCTGCAATAACGAGCTTCGGGTGACATGCAAACGCAATAGCCAAACAAATACGTTGCCTCATACCACCGCTTAACTGATACGGGTATTGTTCAAAGCGTTTCTCTGCTTCATGTATGCCTAAATCATTTAGTAAGTTAATTGCAATTTCTTTTGCCTCTTTCTTCGATTTCTTTTCATGCTGCAAAATTACTTCTGTAATTTGCCTTCCGACCTTCATCGTCGGATTTAAAGATGAAAGCGGGTCTTGAAAGATAAAAGAAATATCTTTCCCGCGAATTTGATTCCATTCTGATTCTTGTAAATTAGTTAATTCCTTTGATTGGAAAGATACATTTCCATCATCAATATGAATTGACTCTTGATTTAAGCCAATAATGGATTGTGCTGTAACACTTTTTCCTGAACCACTTTCTCCGACAAGTGCAACTATTTCACCTTCGTTAATAGAAAAGGAAACATGCTTCACAATCGCTTGCTTACTATTCTCTTTTTCAACGGCCAACGTTACGTTTTCTAAAGATAAGATTTGTGCCATGTTTTTTCTCCTTTCGATTACGTTTTACGATTTTCGGATCAATCGCATCTTGCAAACCATCACCAATTGCATTAAATGCGAACATGATGAGTGCAATCATGATTGCCGGGAAGAATAGTTGCCACCATTCACCGCTTAGTAATGTCCCGAGTGCATCGTTCGTCATCGTGCCCCAGCTTGCCGCTGGTGATTGTACTCCAAGTCCGATAAAGCTTAAAAATGATTCTGAGAAAATAGCTGCTGGAATTGTAAATGATAAATTTACGATAATAATCCCCGTTAAGTTTGGAATTAAATGCCCATATATAATTTTCATATGAGATGTACCTAATCGCTCTGCTGCGATAACAAATTCTCTTTGCTTTAAAGATAAGACTTGGGCTCTAATGAGACGTGCCATGCCAATCCATCCCGTTAACGCAAGGGCGATTATAATTGTAAAAAGTCCTGGTTTCATAACGATTAATAATAAAATAACAATTAATAAATATGGGATACCGTATAACAATTCAATTCCTCTTATAATCCACTCATCAATTAACGTTCCAAGACGATTACGCCCTCTCACATATCCACTGAACCCTCCGATAAGTACACCGAGCCCTATATCAAGAGCTGCTGCTACCAATCCAACTGTTAGTGAAATTTTCCCACCAGCCCAAGTACGCGCCCATATGTCTCTTCCTAAATCATCTGTTCCGAACCAATGCTCACTACTAGGCGGTAAATTAGTTGCTTCTTTTACTTGTTCACTCGCAGTAAATGACGTTAAACTTTCGCCAATAAGCGAGAAAACAATAATTAGTAATAACGTCACTGCCCCTAAAACTGCTATAGGGTTTGATATAAACTTGTGAAACACTTCCTTTTTTCGGCTAATCGTTTGCTGATCTTTATTTATCGTTAATTCTTTTTTCTCTTCATTCGTTAATAACTGGTCATTAATTTCATAAGCCCCCATTTAAACATTCCCCTCCTTACGTAATAGAACGAATACGCGGATCAACAATACGATGAATGATATCTGTAATAAAAATACATACAATTAATAGCGAACTATAGAAAATGGTTGTTCCCATAATTACCGGATAATCTCGGTTAAAAATACTATCTACAAAATATTTTCCTAAACCAGGAATTGAAAAGATTTTTTCAATAACGAAAGTTCCTGTTAAAAGTCCAGCCATTAATGGGCCAACAAATGTAAGTACCGGAACAATTGCATTTCGAAGAGCATGTCTTATAATGATTTTCTTAATTGGTATACCTTTCGCTCTCGCTAGCTTAATATAATCACTCTGCAACACTTCAATCATATTAGAGCGAACAAATCTTGTAATAACCGCGATTGGTCCTAACGCTAATGCGAAGGAAGGTAATACAGTATGCTCAAACGTTCCCCAAGACGCCACTGGTAGTAATTCAAATTGGATAGCGAATACTTGTATAAATAGTGGAGCTAAAATAAAACTAGGAACAGAAATACCGAGAATCGCAAGCAAGCTCACACTATAATCAATCACTTTCCCATGATATAGCGCGGCAAATGTACCTGCGGCAATTCCGACTAACAATGAAATAACAAGTGCTTGTAAACCAATAATCGCTGACGGGCCAAACCCTGTCGTTATAATTTCCGATACACCTTGACCTGTCGATTGAACAGATTCACCAAAATCAAAATGAACTACCCCATCCAAATAAGCAACATACTGATTCCATAACGGTTCATCAAGGTGATACTTCGCTCTCATGTTTTGTATCACTTCTTCAGGAAAGATTTTCGCATCTGACGAAAATGGATCCCCTGGAATAATATGCATAATTAAAAATGTTACTGTCGTAATAACCCATAGAGTAAATACCATAACCGATAGTTTTTTAATAACATACACTTCAATAACCTCCTAAACAAATGAATTTACTTTGTTTTATTGACATATTTGTTCCCATTACTCCTTCTCCACTTCTTAAAACACAAAAAGCCTTGATCTTAAAAAATAAGATCAAGGCTTAATAAAACCATGCCCATCACTTATCTTTCAAGCCTTGCTTGCTGGAATTAGCACGGTGTTCCTACTACAGAACCCGCTGCTGAGGTGTCATAGGGCCAGTCCCTCTACCTCTCTGGATAAGTAAATTGCTATATTATTATTTGGTTCAAATTGTATATTTCGAATTATAATTCTGAAAAAAAGAAAAGTCAATCAAATTGGATATATTTAGAAAAATCAGTTTTTAATGGTATTATTTCTTAAAGTCACTACTTTAACCTATAATAAAATTAATTACTTTAAAGGAGTTATAAGATGGATCCCTTACTTCTAGCCACCATAGGATTGCCATTAACAATTGTCATACTCGTAATCATCGGCTTCTACAAACTCTTCATTAAGAAGAAACGTATCACTTCTTTTTATACTCCATTCGATAATATTACTGGACAAACAATTTCGGAATTTCACGAAGAACAGAAGGTATTGATATCCGAGGATGAAGACGGAGATGGTAAGAAGAAAAAATAACCTTGCGCATGCGCAAGGTTATTTTTGGGCCTCTGTTTGAAAACGTTTATAGTATGTGGATGCTGTTGCAAAGTTAATTTCTATATCACGAATCAACGATGAATCTTCTTCTTTAGCTAACTTCTGTAATTTTTTCATCGCTTGTTCCGATTCATCCAAGAAACCAGCATATACCTCATGCTCTTGCTCTTTCGACTTTGGAACACGAATCTCTTTACGTATATGATCAATATCTTCTAACATGCTCGTTGTTACCTTTTGCACGTCTTCCTTATATTTAGCATTCGTTATTTCCTTACCGCCCTTTTCTTTTGCCACTTCAAATAACTGTAATGCTTTATTGATTTCTTTGTTCATTTTTATATCATATTTTTCATGTACTGCAAGGTATTCTTTCATCTCTTCTGTTTGTTCAGTAGATTGCTCTACCTTTTCTTTCGGTTCTTTCGTATCTTTATTTCCATTACACCCTGCTAGAAGGAGCATACCTCCCATTACAGCAATACCCAAAACCTTCTTCATCTTCAATTCTCCTTTTATCTACAGCTACTTCTAATTATAGTTTCTTTTATCTCCACTTGTTTTATTATACCGAGAACATCCTAAATTTTGTACTTAAGATGATTTCTTAATATATATACCCACATTTTTGTCACAGTATCGTCACTTTATGCAAGTAACTTTTGCATGAGTTATTTCAAAGAAATGAAAAAAGAGCTGATTCAAAACATGTTTGAATCAGCTCTTTTTATGAATTAAGCCTCTAAATTTTGTCTTTGTTGCAGTTCAAACTGCTTTTCACTTCTTTTTGCCATGAATAAATAACATAACACAGCACCAATTTCACAAAGAGCTATAACAACACCCATAGGAAGTGCTGTATTGCTTCCACCAATACCTACTAGCGGTGCTACAAGTGCTCCTGAAATAAACTGTAATAAACCTAGTAAAGCTGATGCTGTTCCTGCTGCTTGTTTTTGATTTCTCATTGCTAACGAGAAGCCGGTTGTTGATACAACCCCAACACTTGATACAACAAGAAATAGCGAGCATAAAACACCAATTAGCCCTATTCCTAATACGATTGTAAGTAGTAACGACAGACCGCCAACAGCCGCAATAATAATACCCGCAACAAATAAAGTTTTCTCATTAACTTTCCCCGCTAAGCGGCCAGTAACTTGGCTAGCAATAATAATACCAATACCGTTAATTGCAAAGAACAAACTAAACTGTTGTGGTGATGCCCCGTATATATTTTGCAACACGAACGGTGAACCAGAAATATAAGCAAACATTGCTGCTGTTACTAATCCTTGCGACAATGCATATCCCATAAATAAACGATCTTTCAGAAGCTTTCCGTATGTTGCAAGCGTTCCTGATAATCCACCTGTCTCTCTTTCTTCAGGAGGTAATGTTTCACGTAATACGAAAGTAGCTGATATTAGCATGAATACACTAATTGCTCCAAGAACGATAAAAACGCCGCGCCATGATGTGAACTGTAATAATTGCCCTCCAATAATCGGTGCCAAAATAGGTGCTGCTCCGTTTACTAACATAAGCAGTGAGAAAAACTTCGTCATTTCAGAACCTGAATACATATCGCGTACCATTGCACGTGATATAACGATACCAGCAGACCCTGAAGCACCTTGTAAGAAACGTAAAAGCATTAAACTCCAAATTGATGGTGCAACAGCACAAAGTAAAGAAGAAGCAACATAAATAATAAGAGCGATAATAAGAGGTTTGCGTCTTCCGTAAATGTCACTAATTGAACCAACAAATAACTGTCCTACTGAAAGCCCGAGTAAACAAGCTGTCAATGTAAGCTGCGCAAGAGATGCCCCCGTTTGTAAATCATCTGTTAACTTCGGTAAAGATGGCAAATACATATCAATCGATAATGGCCCAATTGCCGTAAGTGTCCCTAATACAAGAATCATCCATAACCTGTTTGTCTTTACAGGTTTATATACTTCGTGATTAACTCCATTCACTTTTTTCATTCACCCTTTCATATAAATATCAAATCGTAACAATTATAGTTACAACATAAATATACGTCAAGTATACTGTATTTTCCTGTTTAATAATGTAAAAAAAGCGATAGAATCTCTATCGCTTTACTTTTTCAAATTACTATTTGTAAATTTAGATACAGATGCCATCGTTTCTCCTGTGTCTAAATATGTGATTTGAATTGGATCTCCTACTTCTGTAAACATTGCATATGGGAATTTCTTCGCTGGTACCATAAATACTTTTTGCTCATTTTCTAATAGTACGTACACAATCGTATTTTCACCTGATTTTTCTTTATACACACGTTGTACAGTGCCTTCTTTTTGCGCTTCTTTCCCATTTGAAGTCGGTCTAAATGAATCACCACTTCCGCTTAGCGCATTTTTATAGTTCTCAAGTGCTTCTTTTTGCGTCGAACCTGACGCAAACACTTTTGCATTAGAAGCATATATAACAGTATGAGCACGTACTAACCCGCCGTCATCAATAACTGGTACAATCCAAGAAGGCTTACCGTATACGTTATAAATAACTGGCATTGTTCCATGCCATTTCTCTCTCTTAAAGGAATTATCTACTACTTCTGTAGCAGCCGAACCGTCCATAATTCCTTTCACTTCTTTTCCGTTATAGTAATACAACTTTCCTGTACGTGCATCAACTAATGAGTAACCGAGAGCAGAATCTACTCCTTCTTTCGGAGAGGTAAAGTCTGTAAAGTAATACAGTTTACCATCTTTTCCGAAGATCGGCGTAACGCCCTCCTTCGTCCCCCACTCAGTCGGAATCTTCATGTCAGTTTGTGAGAATTTCGTATTCCAAAATCCGTGAATGTATTTTCCGAAGTACGTATTTAACGTAGATGCTGTTTCATGATTTAATACACCATCAACGAATTTAGGTGCATTCTCTTTATCATATCGCTTCACATCACCTGTTTGTGCATCAACAACGACAACGCCTTCTACTTCAAACCCCGATCTTCCTGAAATAAACTCACCGTATGTCATTGTATAATACGGTTTTCCTTTATCATCAACTTCAAATTTTGGTTTCCCTTTAAAAACTAAATCTGGCTCTGCTTTTCGAACAGCACGTTCTAATTTATTACCAAAAAACATACTTGGTACATACTTCATTTTATATCCAAGATGTAATTTCGCTTCCGCATCAGGATTTGTACCTGACATTGTTACGTAACCTGGTATTGTTCCTGCCTTACGCGCTTTAAAAAATCCCGAAACTTCTATCGGTGCTACATACAAGGCTTCACCATTTACCATCTGTGGCGTTAATTCCCCTAGCTCAAAATAAGCTACTTTCGGAATATCACCAAATACCTTTTTCATTTTATTTTCCGCTGTTTTAGGCGGAACTGTAAACGGTTGGTCATTTTCAGTAAATGTCTCTGAAATATCTTTCTCTACCTTCACGACCGAATCATATTTCTTTTGCGAGATTACTATATCGTGCAAATAACCAAAATAGCCGTAACTTGCGAGTAAAACAAACATTAGAAGTCCTTTTAACGTACCTTCTAATTTCCCTACCTGCTCTTGTGAAAATAAAACAAGCCCAATTAAAACCGCTACTGCAACAGAATAATGAGTAAGAATAGAATCTGCTCGATCATCAATTAGCCAGAAATATTCATAGATTGCAATACCTATCCAAAATAAAACAGGAATAACTAAAATAGATGATTTCTTACCCTTTACAACTTTCTCATTTCCTCCTTTATCCACCGCGCGAATTTTATTACCGCTTCTAGTCCATGGAATCAAAAACAAAGTGAGAATAGCTAAAACTATAA
The DNA here is from genome assembly GCF_040676495.1 of Bacillus sp. LBA3-1-1.1. Taxonomy (NCBI): domain Bacteria; kingdom Bacillati; phylum Bacillota; class Bacilli; order Caryophanales; family Bacillaceae; genus Bacillus; species Bacillus sp. LBA3-1-1.1. The sequence continues at coordinate 23,040 of NZ_JBEGIB010000013.1, read as the reverse complement.
ATTTCATCAAAGGCAATGTCCCCTTTTCTTTTGTCTTCTCCATAAGTATAACAAATAAAGGGTAATCAGGTAAAAATGGGTATGATTATATTTTTTTGCTACTTAATACAATTCCACTCACTGCATATAAAATAGATGCTATATAAAAAATGGTGCCAATCGTAAAGAAATCTACTAAATATCCCGTTGCAATAACTGCTACTGCTCCTCCAACCGATGTCCACACATGATATTTTCCAATCTCATAACCAGCTTTTTTCTGTTCTACCTTTCGTGCTAACGACGTCTTCTCCGTATTGCGCTGCACAGCACCTAAAATACCCATTAAAATTTGGAGAATATATACATGCCAAACTTCTGTTGCAATAGGAAAACAAAGCATTAATATAGCCATGGACCAGGCGTATATAATTAATAACTTTCTATCACCTACTCTATCAGAGGTTCTTCCAACTAACGGATATACTAGAGCTGAAGTTAAGGCAAATAAGCCGTACGCCCAGCCAAATTGCGAGAAGCTATTCCCAACATTTCGAAGCAATAGAATGTAAAAAGGAAATACCATACTTCCCGCCATCATAATTATGCTTTGTGACGCTACAAATCTTCTATATGTCATTTGCTATACTCCTTATAAAATAAATTCACAAACCTTTCCTCTGGGTCTAATTCCTTCTTCTTCTGAAGGAATTCTTCTATACGAGGATATGCTTTCTTTAGTTGCTCTTTTTCCGGATAAGAATAATACGGTAAATAATAACTTCCATTATGCTTTAACGTAACATCAATCATCTTTTGAATGACCACTTTTGTTTTCTTTATTTCATCCTCAGAACGCCCTTGATTAATTAGAAGCACAAGCGCAAACATATCATCTTTCGCATAAGATAGCACCGCATTCTCATTCTTTTCTACATAGCGGATTGTAATGTTAAGAAGGTTTAATTCCTCTTCATTTAAAACACCTCGCAAATCATCTATATACTCTGCAAAACCATCTATCGGTATAAAGTACTCTTGTAAAATTTCGGTCAAGTTTGGATTATCGTATTCCATAAAAGCACTATCAGATCTCATTACGTTATTTCGCGTTTCGTACTTACCATCTGTACGTTCAAAATAACTTCTTTGTATATCCCAAAATGCGCCCTTTCCCCAGTCACTATAACGTGATAACCCAAGTAAGAATTTCGGCGCAGCTATAATATTTTCTTCCTTTAATTTGCTGTACTCTCTCAGCTTCTGCTGATCTTCTGATAGTACATAATCTGTCACATACATTTCTTTTAAAAATGAATTTGGGGCAACAGAAATACGTGCTAAATGCATGCGTATATTCTCATCCCTTCGCACTTTATTCTTAAAGTATGAAGAGTATTCTTTATACTCTAGTACTTTCGTATGCGTTTCATAAAATTCATCGTTTGTTAACTGTAGCGTCACATCTAAAATTACACCAAACAATCCGTATCCCCCAATTACATACGGAAACAAATCAGCATTTTCTTCTCTACTTACATTACGCACCGTACCATCTGCCATTAACAATCTGAACGACTCTACTGTATCAATCAATGCTTCATGACGAATATCACGCCCATGTACATTTACACTTAATGAACCACCCACAGTAAAAATATTTTGAGATTGCATCACTTGAACTGCAAGACCATATGGATTGATTTTCTTTTGAATATCATTCCATGTGACACCGCTTTGCACCCTAATCCTCTTCTTCTCCGGATCGAATTCTAATATTTCATTATACCCTTTCATATCAAGCATCGTACCGTTCGGATAATATGTCTGTCCGCCTTGGCTATGTTGCATACCTGCAATAGAAATCTTCTCTCCAGAAACAGTTGCATCTTGCACTAACTGTTTTAATGAACTTTCATCCTCAGCATTTTCAACACGTTTAATTTTCGTTGGAAGCAGCTTTCCTACATCACTCATAATAGGATGGTCCAGTTGCTCCTTGTATGTATATATAGATGTCGCGAGCAACACTGTATATGCTACAATAACAGCTGCTATCTTTCTTTTTTTCAAATGGCACTCTCCTCTTCTAACGTTCTTCCTCTTCATATTGTACCTACTTTCCTACGAAGAAGGTATTAACAAAAAGAGAGAGACCCTTTATTTTAGGTCCCTCCCTCATCAAAACTATTACTTTGCTGCTGGCAGCTGTATTGGCTCAAACTTTTCGTACGATGTATATTTTGCATTCGTAATAATGTGTGCCTTATCCTTACCATTACTACTCATAATCATATCTATCTTCGCTGATTCATATTTAAAATCTTTTGTAATGATGTATTCTGCATCCACTTCTTCTATCTTTGCATTTTGTGCTTGTAGCATTTTCTTCTGCGTTTCATCCATGCTAGTTAACATACTCTCTGTTTCTTGCCCTTTTAATATAAACGTCAGCTTATATTTATCTCCGCTTTTCTCCATCTTCATTTTATCTAAAACTACTGCTGGCACTTCTAAATTATCTACAATATCTTGAGTTGCTTTCATCCCGCTAGCATTTAATTGCTCCTCCGGTACAGATATAACTTCTCCTGTATTAGGATTTTTCACCTGACCAGCAACTTTACCATCCACCGCATACACTACAACCTCTGTACCAGAAACATTCATTTCAGAACGAGAATTCTTTTTCTTTGGCTCTAATTGCATTTTAGCCTTTAGCAGATCCATCTCTGTTCCTTCAGCTTTTATCCCTACATCATATGTCATCGTTACATGTTCTTCATTTTTAAAAGCTTCATTCGCTTTCTTGAAAACATCCTTCGCGGCTAATTCCTTCTCTTTTTGAACCGATTCTTTTTTCGGTTCATCCGTCTTTGTTGTTTTCTCATTACTACACCCTGCACCTAAAATAACTGCAAGGATCATACTAGAAGTTAAAATAAGTTTTTTCATAATTTCTCCTCCTTTCCAAAAGGATATCATCTATTTTCCTTTGAAATCTATATACTTTTTAATATTTCTATTTCACTTTATTTCTCGAATAACAACATGTTTAAAGAAATACTTAAATATGATGTAAATAAAAACAACTAAATTCAGGAGGTCATTATGAAAGCAATTATTTGCACAAAGTATGGGCCACCTAATGTTCTCAAACTTCAAGATGTAGAGAAACCTACTCCAAAAAAGAATGAAGTATTAGTTAAAATTCACGCAACAAGTGTAACAACTGGAGATTGTAGAATGCGCGGCTTTAATAGCCCCCTTTTATTTTGGATTCCTATGCGGATTATATTAGGTTTTAAAAAACCAAGAAAACCTATACTCGGCGTCGAGCTATCTGGTGAAATCGAAGAAATAGGAACAGATGTAACTCAATTTAAAAAAGGAGACCAAGTTTTCGCATTAACAGAGCTTAATGTCGGTGGTTATGCAGAATATACATGTGTGCATGAAAGCGGATTGATATCATTAAAACCTACCAATGTGACGTATGAAGAAGCTGCCATTATTCCTTTTGGCGGAACTTCAGCATTACACTTCCTGAGAAAAGGACGTATAAGAAAAGGGCAACAAGTACTTATATATGGCGCATCTGGCTCAGTAGGAACAGCTGCCGTACAACTTGCTAAATATTTTGGCGCGACCGTTACAGCTGTTTGTAGTAATTCAAACTTTGAACTAGTGCAATCTTTAGGAGCTAATCACGTAATTGATTATACGAAAGAAGATTTTACAAAGCGAGCTGAACGCTACGATATTATATTTGATGCAGTTGGAAAAATTAAAAGATCCCTTTGTCAAAAAGTATTAACGCAAAATGGAAAATATGTATCTGTTAATGGAATGATGGCAAAAGTAAGTAAAGAAGATATGATTCTACTAAAAAAATTAACTGAAACAGAAAATTTAAAACCTGTTATTGATAGAATTTATCGCTTAGAAGAAATTCCAGAAGCTCATATATATGTAGAAAAAGGGCATAAAAAAGGGAATGTTTCCATTACCTTAAAATAAAATATATTCAGAAAATACCATTGACAATTCTTTTTGTAAGATTTACTATTAGTACCATATTTAAAAACTACATACACATACTCTTATCAAGAGTGGCGGAGGGACTGGCCCGATGATGCCCGGCAACCGAGCTTATAACGTATAAGCTAAGGTGCTAATTCCTGCAGAACGATTTTCGTTTTGGAAGATAAGAGAGGAACCTATTTCGTCTATTCGGCACCTCTCTTATTTTTGAGAGGTGCTTTTTATTTTGGAACGTATATTAAGGGGGAATTATAGATGAAGAAGGTATTATTAAGTATTGTAAGTGGAGCTGTATTATTGTTAGGCGCATGTGGTGCTAATTCTGATAAAGAGGTAAAAGCATTAGATGAGAAAAAGATTACCGTTGGTGTAACAGGTGGACCGCATGAACAAATTTTTGAAAAGGTGAAAGAAGTTGCAGCAAAAGATGGTCTCGAAATTGATGTAAAGGTATTTAATGATTATGTAGCGCCAAACGTATCTTTAGATGAAAAAAGCCTCGATGTAAATAGCTATCAAACTAAATCTTATTTAGACGTATTTAAAGCTGAACGCAACATGAAATTAACTGAAGTATTTTCCACAGTAACATTCCCTATGGGTGTATATTCTAAAAGCTTAAAAAATGTAAAAGAATTAAAAGAGGGCGATGCAATCGCTGTCCCAAATGACCCAACAAATGAGCTTCGTGCTTTAAAGCTATTTGAAAAAGCAGGGGTTTTAAAAGTTGATCCAAAGGCTACAGAAAAAGCGACTGCAAAAGATGTAATTGAAAATCCGAAAAATTTAAAGATTGTTGAATTAGAGGCATCTCAATTACCAACGCAGCTAAGTGAAGTAAAGGCAGCTGCAATTAATACAAACTTTGCATTAGGTGCAAAATTAAGCCCAGCGAAAGATTCTATTTTCCGCGAAGGAAAAGATTCACCATATGTGAACTGGGTCGTTGTTCGTACTGAAAATAAAGATGATGCTGTTGTTAATAAATTAAAGAAAGCTTATCAATCTAAAGAAGTAAAAGATTTCATTGAGAAAAAATTCGATGGTTCTGTTTTACCGTCTTGGTAGGAGCTGACTATAATGATTGAATTAAAAAACGTCTCCAAAGTATTTACAACAAAAAAAGGGAATGTTGAGGCTCTTAAATCAACTTCCCTTAAAGTAAAAAAGGGCGAAGTATTTGGAATCATTGGATATAGTGGCGCTGGCAAAAGTACATTAATTCGTTGTGTAAATTTATTAGAAAAACCAACGACAGGAAATATCATTGTAAATGAACAAGATTTAACAACCTTATCAACAAAAGAACTCGCAAAAGCAAGACAAAAGATCGGCATGATTTTTCAAGGATTCAATTTACTTAAAACCGTTACCGTTTATGAAAACATCGCACTACCCTTACGTCTATCTGGTCTTCCCAAAAATGAAATTGAAAAAAGGGTAGAAAAGTATTTACGTATTGTTGATCTCTTTAATAAAAAAGACGCCTATCCAAGCGAATTATCTGGTGGTCAGAAACAGCGTGTTGCCATTGCACGTGCACTATCACATGAACCTGAAGTTTTATTAAGTGATGAAGCAACGAGCGCATTAGATCCAGAAACAACCGATTCTATTCTTGATTTGTTATTAAAAATTAATGAAGAAATTGGGATCACGATTTTACTAATTACACATGAAATGAATGTTATCCAGCGTATTTGTGACCAAGTTGCTGTTATGGAACATGGGGCGGTAGTCGAAAGTGGAACCGTAAAAGATATTTTCACAAACCCACAACATGTAACAACGAAGAAATTTGTAAATAGCGCGTTTGCAGCTAAAATTCCAGAAGAGGTACAGAAAGAACTACAAAGCACCGGGGAAATTGTAACACTTTCATTTATAGGAACCGCTTCAGGAGAACCAGCGTTAGCTGTCGCTACAAAACGTTTTCAAGTATATCCAAATATTTTATCAGGCAATATTACGCAGTTAAAACATGAGGCATATGGAAAACTGATCGTTCATATGCAAGGTGAAAAAAATGAAGTACACCGTGCCTTATCATTTTTACAAGAACAAGGGATCATCGTAGAAGGAGGTAGAACAGATTATGGGAAACAAGTCCTTTTTGGATGAGTGGGGTAACGTAATATGGGAAGCAACAATTCAAACATTTCAAATGACATCTATTTCACTACTTATCTCTATTCTTATTGCATTACCACTCGGTGTCACACTTGTTTTAACGAGACCTGGTGGACAGCGAGAAAATAAAATTATCTATCCTATTCTTAATACAGTTATTAATATCATTCGTTCTCTTCCATTTATCATTCTATTATTCTTTATTTTACCTTTCACAAAGTTTCTAATGGGAACATCCATTGGCGTGCAAGGTGTTATCGTACCACTTGTCGTATTTACAGCCCCTTACATTGCACGTTTAATGGAAACTGCTTTATTAGAAGTGGATCGCGGTGTCATTGAAGCATATCAAGCAATGGGAGTCTCTACTATAAAAATCATTTGGCACGTTATGGTTAAAGAAGCTCGTCCGTCTCTCGTACTTGGATTAACAATCGCAACAATTGGCTTAATCGGCGCAACAGCAATGGCTGGACTTGTAGGTGCTGGAGGCCTCGGTGATCTCGCATATCGATTCGGACATTTACGCTACGAACCTGAAGTAATGTATGCAACAGTCTTTATTTTAATCATTCTCGTTCAAGGATTACAGTCATTAGGGAATGGTATAGCGCGAAGATTGAAGAAAGATTAAAAAGGAGGTATCTCACTGAAATGAGATACCTCCTTTTTATTTATAAACTTATCTCTTAAATCCACCTTCTGAATGAATAACTTGCCCTGTAATCCACCCGGCTTCTTCGCTCACTAAAAACTTAATAAGTCTTGCTGCATCCTTTGGCTCACCAATTCTGCCGAAAGGAAACATCGGTCTTAATCCTTGCTTTATCTCCTCATTCATCCAACCCGTATCAGTTGGACCTGGGTTAATTGCATTCACCGTTATCCCTAAATGAGCCACTTCTGCTGATAACGTACTAGTGAGAGCATCAATAGCTCCCTTCGTTGTTGCATAGGCTAGTTCTCCAGCCATAGGCCCTTTAAATTGCCCCGAAGTAATATTAACAATTCTACCGCCAGATTTTTTATCAAATCCTTGAGCAAACTTACTACTTAATAATGTAGTCGCACGAACATTTACCATGTAGTGCTTATCTAATTCTTCAGCAGTCAAATTAGAGAAATCATTATTCGTAGAATACGCTGCATTGTTAATTAATATATGAGGGTACCCTAGTTGTTCAGTAACTTTATTTATAAGCTGATTTGATGCATCATTCTGAGTTAGATCTAATTCCATGCTCGATACTTTGACACCGTTTTGTATCAGCTCTTCTTTTAATTGCATTTGTTCATTTTTATCAACGCCCCAAGGCATCTCTTTATCATATTCTGTCCAATACGTAAAAAATATATCGTATCCAGCCTCTGCTAACTCCGTGCAAATAGCTGCTCCTATACCGTCTAGACGACTTACACCTGTAACAACAGCTACTTTATTTTTTAATTGATTCATCATATACTCCTCCAAAGTTAAAGGGCGCATATTTTATATAAGAGATATAAATTTCCCCACATAGGCATCTATCCTTACAAAAGGGATGTACAAGCTAAATATGCAGTCCTTGAATGATTTACAGATAGCTAAATAAACCCTCACTTACGAGAGAAAAATTCATCTATCTAATTTCTAATCATTACAAGTTCGTACGCATATCGAGTCTTTGTCCCCTTTCAATATATCTCTATTATTTACTCTAACAAAAAGATTCAATATTTAAAATAGAAAAGATAATCTTCTCTCTCTTTTGGCGGAAAAATATTGTAATTACCTACATAAGCTTTAACTATGTTTCTATTAAAAATAACCATTAAGATATCAAAATAATAAAAACAATCAGAAAAACACTGGTAAATACTGGTTTACTTTCTTATAATAAAACGTGGGGCTAATGTGAGAGATATAAAGGGTCTGATTATACAGACTCAACTGGTTTTAAACAAATAGGGGGAAGAAACATGTCAAAAAAATTACTTTCTTTATTTTCTACACTAATCGTAGCAGCTTTTGTAATAACTGGCTGTGGTCAAAGCGATACGACAAATAAAGAACAAAAAGAAGATGTAACGAAAGAAAACAAAACAGAAAAAACGGATACAACGAAAGAAAATAAACCTGAAGAAAAAAAATCCGAAGATAAAAAGACTGAAGATAAAAAGACCGAAAATACAGCCACTAGTTCCAGCGATTATTCCAAGCTGATTTCCTATATGGAAAAAGAAACAGGTGGTAAAACAAAAGTTCTTTTTGAAAATAAGGAACCACAAGTCCATAAAGCTGAAGATATTTCAGTATCAATGAATAGTTATACATTAGTTGAATTAAATGGATTCCATACGGACTTTAACATTCCATTTAACCGTCAAACAGAGGGCGGAGTTATTCTTGTGAACTATAGCGTAAAAAATAGTTCAGCTAAAGACCTTTATTATATGCCAACATTGGACATGTCATTTACTGGTGCTCAGAAAGCATATAGTAACTATAGAGATTTAATTCCAACAGAAGATCAGCTACCAACTAAGCTTGCTCCAACGAATGATTACTTAGTAAAAGCAGGAGAAACTATTTCTGGTTATATCGCTTATCCATTCGGAAAAGATGATCTAGCAAAAATTTCAAATCTCTCAACGGTCTCAGTCACAGTCCCAACTGCACAAGCTAATAAAGGAAAATTTGATGCTCCAATCGGAAGTCCCGGAAGCTTTTCATTAAGTTTAAACAAACAAGGTGCTGAAAAGGTTGCAACAGATAACACTTTCTACCAAGATAAAGCTACAGCTAATAACATGGGCGATAAAAAAATGTTAAAAGAGAAATCAAGTATTAATAACAGCCAAGAATTAGGCGCTGTTAATGTTACATTAGACGGATACCAATTCACTCAATTCACACCAAATTCCGTCGAAGCTCCACGCTTTGCAAATTTCAAAAACGGTCTCGTTCTATTAACAGTGAAATTCAAGCTTGATAACAAAGATGCTCAAGACGTTTCACTATCGCCTATAAGCTCTACATTAAGAGTGAATGATGGTACACAATATACGATTAATGAAGGTATGCTATTAAATTATGACTATAATGCTTCAGTCAAAACAGGAACATCTGGAGAGTTACTACAAGTATATATTTTAGATCAAGAGCAGTATGAAAAGATTTGGAAAGACAAAAGCTTTGAGATTGAGTTAGGACCTATGAGAAATAAAGAAGCTAAAGATATTTCACAAGGTAAAAAAGTTAAATTTACATTACCTAAATAAATTACTAAGTATATATTAGAAAAGGCATATAACATATGATTGTTATATGCCTTTTTTATTTTATAAAGAACAAAACTTTTATTTAAGTGTATACATTTATCATTACCTATTCGTTGTATAAGTGTAGGGAGGAAAAATGATGGGAAAAGAAAATATATTGACCTCCTATCTTATCAGTTTAGGAGAGGAAGTGTTCAAACTATTAATAGCGAAAGGGGCTATAAAAGAAGATGCAGAAGACATCATCCAAAATACTTTCTATAAAGTATACACATTGCTAGATGACCTAACCGAGAGTAACATACGTCCATGGTTTTTCAGAGTCGCACTAAATGAATACATTGACTTGAAGAGAAAAAAAGAGCAGCAAAACATCTATTTAACTGAAGAGGTTTATTCAAAATTACAATATACAGACCGAGAATTGGATGCTGTTTTAAATAAAGATGAGATTTTCTATCTATTAAAAGATATAAAACTAGAATATAAAGAAGCCTTCTTTTTAAAATACTATTACAACTTTTCATATGAAGAAATCGCTCTAATATTAGATATTCAAGTAAACAGTGTCAAACAAAAATTACATCGCGCACGTAAAACAATTCATTCTACAGTAGGAGGAAAAACTTAATGGACACTTCTTTAAAAGATGCGTTAAAAAGGGCTAAGCGTAAGCAATTACTCAAAATCATTATTACCTCTATTATCGTCGTAATAATACTTATCCCTATAATTTATAAGATCGGTAATTACTTCGCAGCGAAAAGTTCTACGAAACTTCACGAACATCTCTTTTTACATAACGCAATTGCAGAACCGAATGTGCAAATTGATTCTCAAGTAACGAGTAACTCATCCATGTTTGGCGGCAATATTATATCAAATCGTTCTAAAAATATTAATGGTTATGTAGTCCCATGGAACACATTAACAAGTTCCTATGGTTGGCTCCGTACCAACATTGATACCAATGAATTAACGCCCGGCTTTTATTGGTCCGATACAGAATTTTATGAGTATGATAAACAAACAAAGAATAAATTTGCAACATTTTATAATCCAGCTATTAAAGAATATCATGATGGTGTCCAAAATGAATTAGGTGAAGTTTCACAAATGAACAACTATGTTGCGGAAGTTGCTCTCTCATTCAATCAACCCTATACATTACAAGAAATTAAAGAAAAAATTCCAGATACCTTAAACATTGTATGGCTATATATGACATCACCAATTGGAGATGAAAGTAAAGGGCCTGCTGGTATGCCGGTTTACGGATTCAATCCAGAGAAATCCCCTGAAGAAGCGTACAAAGAGTTCGTTGATTCACTTAAACAATACGATGACGATGGACATGATGAAGACATTCAGAAGTTTTTAAAATCAAACAAGGACAAACCATTCGATCAAGTAAAAATTTTAGGTGTCATGCTAACCGGGAAAACAGAGAATTTTAAGGCGTTAGAAAACCAAGACTTTATTCGCGGTGCCTCTGTAGGAGCTACTGCGCAAGTAGTTCCTTATATAAAACCAGAGAAATAATAAAGAAAAGATAAGATAAGATAAACTAATAGTAACTAGTTAAAAGAACGTGCATTAATCTATTTACTATGGGAGCTATCTATTTTAGCGGAAAGCTCCCATCCCTCATTTATTATTCATCCTCCAAAAATAAATTTCCAAATACTTTATGTACAAATAAAAAATCATAATTTTTGTTCACATTATATCCATTGTGAATTTATTCACAATGGATATATAATAAACATGTAAATACAATACATTGGAGGGATTTCAATGGTTATCAATTTTTTAAGAACTGATAAACGCGCTACTTTCATATTATTATTTTTACGACTTTACATAGGATATGCATGGCTCGCTGCTGGAATAGGAAAAGTTTTTGGACAGTCTTTTGATGCAAGTGGTTTTCTAAAAGGAGCTATCGCTCAAGCGTCAGGTGACCACCCTGCAGTACAAAGTTGGTGGGCAGATTTTCTTCAACATTTTGTTCTTCCAAACGCAGACCTATTTAGCTTTTTAGTTCAATGGGGAGAAATTTTAGTAGGTCTAGGTTTGATTTTAGGTGGATTAACAAAAACAGCTGCATTTTTCGGCATCATAATGAACCTTTCATTTTTATTAAGCGGAACTGTTAGTGTAAACCCAAACCTACTTATTTTAACTATGTTCATTTTAGTTGCAGGACAGAATGCTGGACGTATTGGATTAGATGGTTATGTTTTCCCAAAACTTTTCAAAAAAAATAACCGTGAAGCATATAAATTAAGTAAAACTGCATAAGAATAGTTCATCTTTTAAATATAAATAAGAAAAGAGCCTACATTCAGGCTCTTTTCTTATTTACACCAAAATATTTCACAGTTTGCCTTATCCGAAATGTTAAACTCAATCATATATAACCGGATAAATGTGTACGACTTTATTTCAAGCATCTAAAAAGCTTAAAGACTAAAACAAGCCATTATAAAACCCTAAAACCTTTCATACTTTCTCCAAGAATATAGTGTGAAAACCACATCAAATTCTGCTTCATAATAGCCACATTCATTCCCGGCTGATCAGAACTATATGCCATTCCTTTAAATATAATTAATTCTGTATCAACTTCCATATCCCTTAACCCTTGATATAGCTCATACGCGTTTAGAGTTGGAATTCTTGCATCCTTTTCGCCATGTTGGATTAGGGTGGGAGTACAGGCTGATTTAATATATGTCATTGGTGATGTTTTCCTATATATATCTGGATCATTCCATGGATTATTTCCTAAATACATCCTAATAAAGTAAGGGATGTCTGTATTTACATAATGGGTACTCCAGTTAGTGATTCCACCTCCAACTGAAATAGCTTTAAATCTACTACTAAATGTAGAACAGAAAGCTGATATATATCCCCCGTTACTCCATCCCATAACCCCTACTCTATTTTTATCTGCAATCCCTTTTTCAACTAGTTTATCCACTCCAGATATAACATCCTCGTAGTCAGCAATCCCCTGTTTTCTATAGTTTGCTTTTAAGAATTCATTACCATAACCAGAACTTCCCCTGTAGTTTGGTTCTAAAACGATAAAGCCTTTTTCGATAAACTGCTCGATAGGATATTTTTCATTAAAACAATCTGAAAATATTGGGAAGGATGCCCAAGCCGGACCACCATGGATTACTACTAATAAGGGATATTTTTCATTTGTGTCAAACTCTACTGGAGTCGATAAAACACCCTCTATTTCAAGACCATCACTACTTTTCCATGAGATTATTTCCCTATTACTTTTAAGCTTTCCTTCGAAAAAGCTATTTTCATTCGTTATTTTTTTATCGTCTAAATAAATTTCAAAGGTTTCATTTGTAATAGCCTTATTATAGGATATATAATTTCCATCCCTTGTTATAGAAGCATCCATTATAAAGCCATCTACTTTTTCACTTAACATTTCTACAGTGCCATCCTCAGATAACAACCCAATAAGGTAATTCGTTTTATCCTGCCATCTAATTAAAATTCCTTTAGCTGTCCACTGTAATGGCATAACCGTACTATCAAAATTTGTTAAAGGTCGAATTACCTCTCCAGTGTTCATATCATATATCTCTAATGTATTATCTTGTATATGGTTTCTATAATAATCCTTCTCTCTTATGCTTGCTGAGTAACATATTTTGCTGCCTTCAGGAGAAAAGCAAACGCTCCCTCCCAACAACTTATCTATATTCATCTTTTGTAGTTCTCCAGCTTCAATATCTAATATGTATAGATCACCATTCATATAATCGTTTAGGCTTGGTGTAGCTATAAATACAACCTTTTTCCCATCATTTGAAATATCAAAATTATGTATATAAAAATCCTTACCCTCAGTTAATTGATAAACACCGCTAATCTCTCGTTCCCCTTTATCATTTTGTATCACTTTTTCTATTTCAATGTAATATAAACAATTATTCCGATGTTCCTTACCTACATGCTGGAAGTCCCCATATAGCTCTTTACGTTTCTTTATTCCCTCACATTCTTTTGACTGTGCCACATAATAAAAGCCTTTGCCACTAGGCTCCCATTTAAAATTACTGACCCCTTCTTTCTCATCAGTAATTTGAACCTCACTACAACCGTCTATTGACTTAACAAAGATCTGATTTTTATTAGCCCCGTCACCGCCTGGGCTAAGGTATGCAATAGTCTTAGAATCTAGAGACCATAATGGATGTGTACTATCTATATCTCCAGTTGTTAGTGGGTAACTCTGCTCCTTATCTTTTTCATATATCCATATATGATTTCTATACGTATTGTCTTTCCAGTTAGCTGTCTTCTTGACAAATGCTACATTTTTTCCATCATCACTTATGTTTGTACCTGATAAGGTTGGTAACGAGATAACCTCTTCTATACTTAAATATGTTTTTTCTTTCACCTTCATTAATAACCCCCCTTGTAATGTCTAGTAATCTAATTTGTTCAATAAAGTGAAACTTTAATCAGTGGTTTTTTCCATCAACGAATATCCGGAATAACAACAGAAAATTCAGTTAAATAAAAGTAGTTCCGTCCCAAATCCGATAAAAGCTCATGTTGTCTGCCGGTTTTTATACTTTTTAAATCCTACTGACCAATCTAATGAGGGACCGTCTTGAATTTCAAGACAAGGCTGATAATCTCTCCCACTGCCAGTTCCTTTCCTCTCTTTAATCCACTTATCAATATTAGATGTTCTTTTTTTCGACACAAAAATGCCCCTTTAGATAATCATATCCAAAGGGGCAAAGCTTCACAACTTTTTTATAAACGTCGTGACTTTATTTTAAATTTACAATAATCTAGTTACTCTACCAATCTCCTACTCAACAGTAACAGACTTAGCTAAGTTACGTGGCTTATCAACGTCACACTCGCGGTGAAGTGCTGCGTAGTATGAGATAAGTTGGAATGGAATAACTGCTACTAGCGGTGCTAGTGCTTCGTGTACAGCTGGTAATACGAAGCTGTCACCTTCCATTTCTAAGCCTTTCATTGAGATGATACATGGGTTAGCCCCGCGTGCTACTACTTCTTTCACGTTACCACGAATTCCAAGGTTTACGTGCTCTTGTGTAGCAAGCGCGATAACTGGTGTACCGTTTTCGATTAAGGCAATTGTACCGTGTTTTAATTCTCCTCCAGCAAATCCTTCTGCTTGGATGTAAGAGATTTCTTTTAGTTTTAACGCACCTTCTAAACCTACGAAGAAGTCTACGCTACGTCCGATGAAGAAGCAGTTACGCGTTGTTGCTAAAAATTGTTTTGCTAATGCGTCCATCTCTTCTTTTTGATCACAAAGTACTACCATTGCATTTGCTACAAGTCCTAATTCGTGAGTTAAATCGAAATCAAGAACCTCACCTTTTGCTTTTGCAATGTCAGCCGCTAAGATTGAAAGTACTGCAAGCTGTGCTGTGTATGCTTTCGTCGATGCAACTGCGATTTCTGGTCCTGCATATAACGGAAGTGTATAATCAGCTTCACGAGAAAGCGTAGAACCAGGTACATTTGTAATCGTTAATGCTTTATGACCCATTTCATTTGTTTGCACAAGTACTGCACGGCTATCAGCTGTTTCACCACTTTGTGAAATGTAAATGAAGAATGGTCTTTCTGTTAATAATGGCATGTTGTAAGAGAATTCACTTGCTACATGTACTTCAACTGGTACTTTCGCAAATTTCTCAATGAATTGCTTTCCAACAAGACCTGCATGATAACTTGTTCCACATGCAATGATGTAAATGCGATCGCTATCTAAAATTGCATTACGGATATCTTGATCTAATTCAATTTCGCCATTTTCATCTTGGTACTTTTGAATAATATTACGGATTACAAGTGGTTGCTCGTCGATTTCTTTAAGCATGAAATGAGGATACGTTCCTTTTTCAATATCACTTGCGTCTAATTCCGCTGTAAACGGTGCACGTTCAATCGTTTCACCTTGTAAGTTTTTAATTGTAATGCTTTCTTTTGTTACGATTACCATTTCTTTATCCATTAACTCGATAAATTGATCTGTAACTTGTAACATCGCCATAGCGTCGCTTGCAATAACATTAAAGTTATCACCAGCACCTACTAATAGCGGGCTTTTGTTTTTAGCAACATAAATCATGTTTGGATTTTCAGCATCAAGTAATCCGATTGCATAAGAGCCATGTAAAAGAGATAGCGTATTACGGAACGCTTCTTCTACACTTAGTCCTGTGCTCACTTGTTGTTCCATAAGCTGTACGATAACTTCTGTATCTGTCTCACTTACGAACGTTACATCTTGTAAATATTCCTTTTTCACTAACTCATAGTTTTCAATTACACCATTATGAACTAGTGTAAAGCGTTTTGATGTACTTTGATGCGGATGCGCGTTTACTTTGCTTGGAACACCGTGTGTAGCCCAGCGTGTGTGACCGATTCCCACGCTTGCTGCTACATTCTCTTCTACGACTTCGCGAAGTTTTGCAATACGGCCTTTTTCTTTGTATACAATAACACCGTTCTCTGCTTGTACTGCAATACCTGCTGAATCATATCCGCGATATTCTAGCTTTTCTAAACCTTTTAATAAAATTTCCTTTGCATCTTGCTCTCCAATAAATCCTACGATTCCACACATGTTTAGTCGCCGTTACAAATGCTTACACTGCTTTGCGAACATGTAACGACATAGTCCGATACCATTTATTTATATTAAAAAAACGGATTACATATTGCTAGCCCTGTAAGCTTGTAACGGCTTTCACCTTCCTCTCGATTGGGTTAAAGTCCGTATATACTTATACAGCTAGTATTCATCCGTTCCTTTTCTCTCATCACACTTTCACCTTTGTCCACTAAGTCACCTTAATGTTTTAAGTAAAAGATTGCGGTTGTGATGAACAACCGGGAGTCATCCGCCGAAATCTCGATAAACTCCACCTCGTCAACTACACTACCTGTAGTTCTGGCGCTTTTATAATTTACAATATTTCCTTTGAGAAAAAGAACAAGACAATCTTATAACAAACAAGATAAATCGTCAATGAAATTTTTTTCATTGTCTATAAAACATATGAAAAAGGAGCACTTCTTGTGCTCCTTTTAAAACAAATTTGGTAAATTATTCAGCTCCAACTTCCGCTTTCACAACTTCTACAATACGATGTACATACCCATCACAAATTTCTTGTGTCGGTGCTTCTGCCATTACACGAATAAGTGGTTCTGTTCCAGATGGACGAACAAGAATACGACCGTCTCCGTTCATTTCTTCCTCTACAACACGAATAATTTCTTTAATTTTCTCATTTTCTAATGCTAGTTTTTTATCTGTTACACGAACGTTTACTAGTAATTGTGGGAATTTTGTCATCTCGCCTGCAAGCTCAGATAATGGCTTTTTCGTCATTTTCATGATGTTTACAAGTTGAAGTGCACTTAACATTCCATCACCAGTTGTAATGTAATCAAGTAAGATAATGTGACCTGATTGTTCTCCGCCCAGGTTATATCCACCGCGTTTCATTTCTTCCATTACGTAGCGGTCACCAACTGCTGTTTTATCACTTGTAATATTGTTTGCTTCAAGTGCTTTGTAGAAGCCTAAGTTACTCATAACTGTTGAAACAACTGTATTATGTTTCAATTGACCAGTTTCTTTCATATACTTCGCACAAATAAACATAATTTGATCGCCATCAACGATGTTTCCTTTTTCATCTACCGCGATTAAACGGTCGCCATCACCATCAAAAGCAAGTCCGATATCAGCACCTTTTTCTTTTACTAATTCAGCTAAGACTTCTGGATGTGTAGATCCTACGCCTTCGTTAATATTCATACCGTTTGGAGAAGTTCCCATCGTTGAAATATCAGCTTCTAAGTCTGCAAATAAGTATGGAGCTAAAGAAGAAGTCGCACCGTGTGCGCAATCTAAAGCAATATGTAAACCAGAGAAATCTTCCTCTACAGTTTGTTTAATGTATTGTAAATACTTTTGTCCACCTTCAAAGTAATCACTCACTTGGCCAAGGTTAGTACCTGTTGGACGTGGTAACTCGTCAACTTCTTTGTCTAATAATGCTTCAATTTCAGCTTCTTGCTCATCTGTTAATTTGAAACCATCTGAACCAAAGAACTTAATACCATTATCTTGTACTGGATTATGAGATGCAGAAATCATAACACCCGCTTGTGCATCTAAAGCTTTTGTTAAATAAGCCACACCTGGTGTAGAAATAACACCAAGACGCATTACTTCTGCTCCAGTTGATAATAGACCTGCTACTAAAGCTCCTTCTAACATATGTCCAGATACACGTGTATCACGGCCAATAATTACTTTTGGACGATCTGTATCTTTTGTTAATACATAGCCGCCAAAACGTCCTATTTTAAAAGCTAATTCAGGTGTTAATTCCTTATTTGCAACCCCGCGTACTCCGTCTGTACCAAAATATTTACCCATTATTATTCGCTCCTTTTTCGTGCTCTTTTTGATTATCTACTGTTGGTTCTTGGCTCGTTTCTTGGCCATTTTCTTTGTCTTTTTCTTTGTCTTTTTCTTTGTCTTTATCTTGTTCCTGATCCTTTTCTGGATCCGGTTCAGGATTTTTTGGTTTTTCAGTTTGATTTTCTTTATCGTTTGCTGGATCTGGTTGTTCAATATTACCCTGTACTTCTTTATCTGGCTTTTCTTTCTTCACAATTGTGACTTTAGCACTTTTTTGTTTTGGTTCTATCGAAATATTACCAGGACCACTCACTTGAATAGAAACATCCTTCGTCCCCGGAGATACATTTTGCAGATTAATCGCAGCTGTTATTTGAGCAGCTGTTATTTTATCTACTATACTTGCTTCTCCTGAAATATCAACGCTTATCTTTCCATCTTGTGGCGAAAGTAGCTGAGCAGTAACATCATTCGGAATTCCATTTTTTTGAATCGGGATACCATCTATAGTTTTACTTTTCGTTTGTTTTACCTTTTGTACCCCTACAGAAACCTTCACTTGATTTGGTTTTGCACTTGTCACACCTTTTGGCAATAAAACAGAGGCATCGAATGTTGTAGAATCCGTCAATTGACTAAGATCTACCTCGACCCCCTCTATAGATTGTATATTATCCAAAATGTCTTTTGGACCTGATATCGTTACTTCTTTTGGTTCAACACTAATATTTGTAACAGCTAAACCTTCTGGTAAATTACCTTTTTTCGAATATGTTAAAGGAACTGTTTTTTCGACGTTATTTACTGTAGCTTGCGTCGCCACATTCAACGTTACACTAATTTTAGATGGACTTGTTCTTACATTTAAACGTTTTCCTTCTTTATTGTATAATGTAACTTCGGGTGTTTTTGTAACAGTTTTATTAACACCTTTCAAATCAATATACGCCTTAGCAGATGAAATACTTTCGATTTCTTCTTTCGTCCCAACTACCTCAACAGTATCAGGTTTAATGTTTGATTTTTCGAGAGTAGCACCCGCTGGCATCTGATCCTCATTTGATAATTTTAAGTCTACATGAACATATTTTCTCGCTTTTTCATGAAGAGTAACTTTGATTGTTGCTGGTTGGACTGTTCCTTTCACATCATCTGGAAGCCCATTCGCTTTTAAAGAAACTTCATAAGTTCCTTTTGGACTATCTCGCAAATCAACTGATATATCAAATTGTTTTTTTGCTTTTGCTGTAGCAACTGCTGATTTTGGACCTTCCAACTTCACCTTGACTCCACCTGATGGAATACCACTTACAATATATTTCTCTTCATCATACTTAAGGGTAATAGGATAATCAGTTAATGTTTCTTTCGTTTCATTTACGAAAGGTAATATACTCGATGTCGTATTTTTTTCAGTTAAAGTTGCTGACATGAAAAGCATACACGCCAATAGTAATGAGATTCCTTTTAAAAACCAATGATTCTCCATTAACTTATCCATGACGCTTTCTCCTCCAATTCCATAAAGACGAAGAAGTCGATTTTTCGTTCCCACTAAATTCTGCTAACAACATATCCTTCAGCTGCTCTGTCTTCAAATCACGATGTAACTCACCGTTTTTCGTTAAAGAAATTTGACCCGTTTCTTCCGACACAACTACTGTAATACTATCAGTAACTTCACTAACTCCCATTGCAGCGCGATGCCTTGTTCCTAACTCCTTAGAAATAAACGGGCTTTCTGATAGCGGAAGATAACATGCTGCTGCTTTAATTGTACTTCCCTGCATAATTACTGCTCCATCATGAAGAGGCGTATTAGGGATAAAAATATTAATGAGTAATTCTGATGACACATTTGCGTTCAGCGGAATACCCGTTTCCACATAGTCACCCATCCCAGTCTCTTTTGACAACGTAATTAATGCACCTATTCTACGTTTTCCCATATATTCCGTAGCTTTCGCTATCGCTGTTGCAACAATTTCAGGTTCATCTTCCTCGTGAGTTCCCACACGCGAAAATAGGCTACCTCGTCCTAGCTGCTCAAGTGCTCTTCGCAATTCTGGCTGGAAGATAATAATAACAGCTAAGAATCCCCACGTTAATACTTGTTCCGTTAGCCAATATAGCGTATGCAATTCAAGTAAAATACTGATCATCCGGACGACAATAATAACTGTAATACCTTTTAAAAGTTGAACAGCCTTCGTGCCCCGGATTATAAGAATTAGCTTATATATAATAAACCATACAACAGCAATATCTAATGCCGTACTAAGATATTTCAAAATGGTCGTATCTTCAAAAGGCATGCTAACCCTTCCTCCTACTTACGAGCAATTCTATCCATATATTGAAATATTGTTTTATGCTCTATCTGTATGTATTTCCAACAACTAGTTAATTATACCATACATGAAACAAACGACAATTACAAACGCCCCGCCCCCTTTAGCTTAAATTGGTAAGATGTCAAACTTTCTTATCCTACAGTATAATATAAGTCATTATTATACGCCTATTTTCCAATAAAAAAAGCAACTTCACAGTTGCTTTTCTTACATTTATTTCAGTTTTTCACCGAATAAAGAACCCATTAAAGCAACCGCTGTTGTTGCTGTTCTGTTTCTCTCATCTAAAATTGTATTTACTTCAACAAACTCAGCAGATGTAACAATATCAGCTTCTGCTAACATCTCCATCGCTAAGTGGCTTTCACGATAAGATAGACCACCAATTACAGGTGTTCCAACTCCTGGTGCGTCATGAGGATCAAGCCCATCTAGATCTAATGATAAATGAACGCCATCCGTATGAGATAAATACGCAATTGTTTCTTCCATAACAGCCGTCATGCCCATACGATCGATTTCATGCATTGAGAATACTTTAATGCCTTCATCGCGAATAAAGTCTTTTTCTCCTTCATCCAATGCACGTGCACCGATAATTACAACGTTCTCTTTCTTCACCTTTGGATATGCTTCATATAAGTCTACAAGCGTCGGATGTCCATAGCCTAAACTTGCAGCAAGTGACATACCGTGAATATTTCCAGATGGTGAAGTCTCTTCTGTATTTAAATCACCATGTGCATCATACCAAATAACACCTAAATTTTTATAATGTTTCGCTACACCAGCTAGCGTACCGATAGCAATACTATGGTCACCGCCTAATACAAGTGGAAAACGACCTTCTTCTATAATATGATCAACCTTACTCGCTAATTCATTACATACAGTTGCAACTTGTGTAAGGTTTCTTAATTTTGTATTTTCATCTACTTCTTTTTCTCTCTCAATACATATATCTCCCAAATCTTTAACGTCATATCCAATTTGTTCAATTCTTTCAATTACCCCTGCATAACGGATCGCGCTTGGTCCCATATCAACCCCGCGACGCATCTGTCCTAAATCCATTGGAACTCCAATAACTGAGATTTCTTTTTTCATAGATAGTATCCCCCTTTTATGCCTTCCTAAATATTTTAAATCTTTTATATAGTCTGACTCAACTCGACATTTTTCTGCATGGATATACAATATATTCACTTGTACTCTCATTGAAACCTAAATTTCAAGACTATTCTATGTATAAAGTTAACTTAATGAAACAACTGACCTTTCTATCAGCTAATATTTTTACCCGCACTTTTCTCCATCATCACTCAGGATTATGCAAAATATCATCAAATAACTGGATAAAAAAACACTTCTACATTTAGAAGCGTTTTTCTGATGCTAATTTCCACACCGCTGCAATATTTCTTGCTGTCATTTCGATATTCTCTTCTGCCCTTTTATATGCTTCTTCTAAAGTCATTGGACTCGCTGTAATACTAAACACTGCATCAATTCCCTTTTCGTAAACAGTCGTATAGTTCGAGGATACAGATCCACCAATAGCAATTACAGGAATATGACGACATTTCGCCCGCTTCGCGACACCAACAGGAGCTTTTCCATACGCTGTTTGTTCATCTATTCTTCCCTCACCAGTTACAATCAGATTGGCGCCCTCTATACACTTATCAAAATTTGTATAATCTAATACAATTTCAATTCCTTTTCTTAACTGCCCCTTTAGCACTGCAACGACAGCTGCTCCCATTCCTCCAGCTGCCCCCGCCCCTGGTATTTCAGATACATCTAAAGACACATGTTGTTTAAGTATATTAGCATAATGTTTTAAATTCTCATCTAGCTCTTTCATCATCTCTACATTTGCACCCTTTTGTCTCGCAAATACAAAAGATGCCCCGCTAGCTCCAACTAAAGGGTTATCTACATCACACGCCGCTTCTAACTTTAGATTTTTTAGGCGTGAATCAACCCTAGAAAGGTCAACAGTAGTAATCAAATGTAATGTCCCTCCAGAGGGTTCTATTACTTCACCTTTCCTGTTTATAAACCTTGCACCTAAAGCAGATAGCATACCAGCCCCACCATCATTTGTAGCACTTCCTCCAAGTCCTAAAATAATGTGTTTCGCTCCTTGATCTAATGCATGTAATATAAGTTCACCTGTCCCTTTTGTCGTTGTAATAAGTGGGTTTCTCTTTTCAATTGGAACGTGTTGTAATCCTGACGCTGCTGCCATTTCAATAAATGCTGTCTTCTTATCCTTAGACATACCATAAAAGGCTTGCACGCTCTCTCCAAGCGGCCCTGTCACATTAAGTGGTATAATTTCCCCCATTGTAGCACCAACAAGAGATTCGACCGTTCCTTCACCTCCATCTCCAATTGGCACTTTAACGTACTCTGCTTTAGGAAAAACTGCTGCAAAACCTCTTTCAATAGCTTCACATACCTCCATAGCTTTCAAACTTTCTTTATATGAATCAGATGCAATGACAACTTTCATAATTATCCCCCATTCCTTATTTACACCTTTTCTTCATTTTAAACGACAAATATGAAAGTTGCCTTTCCCAATAAAATTTAAACACAAAAAAAGCTTACATCATTTGATGTAAGCTTTCCCTATTTATATGGAGCCTAGCGGGATCGAACCGCTGACCTCCTGCGTGCAAGGCAGGCGCTCTCCCAGCTGAGCTAAGGCCCCGTAGTAATAAAGCGGAAGACGGGATTCGAACCCGCGACCCCAACCTTGGCAAGGTTGTATTCTAC